>NZ_FOBK01000002.1:12049-268149 GCF_900109815.1 Acinetobacter sp. DSM 11652 | reverse complement strand
TCTACAAAGCGTACTGTAATCTGGCGCTGTCCAATTTAATCCGCAAAGTTTAATCAGACTTTGCACAAAGCCAGTGACCATACGTAAAGACAGACGAAATAAGGATTTAATCATTAAGCAGCATTGGATGGCTGCGTCGGAGTAGGTTTGATTTCGTCCTTGTTTGCCTTTTGATAGAGCATACCATTGCGTAGTAGGATCAAACCAAATGGCAATATTTCCGCGATTAATGAGTGCTCGGTTATATGCGGACCAATTGGTTGTGCGGTAGATTTTGTGTGTAGGCTTCTTCATTTGAAAATTATATGGCTGAAGAAGCCCTTAAGAATAGCTTTCTGCAACAAAGCCGTGGGGTAACAAGAATCATGGTTGACACATCATTTAACAAATATGGTATTGGACAAGTTGATGGAACTTCATTTGTTATGACTAGAAGAGAAGCAGATGAAATTATAAGAGCAGCAGAAAACGATCCTGTAAAAATTGCTAATGCATTAGGCATACCACAAAGTCAACTTAAAAATGGTAGTTTAGTAAGGATTGATATATCTAATCCAAGATCTGCAGGTTTAAGAGTACCATCTGGTAATGAGGCTGGTGCAAATAGTCAGTGGATTCCTGAGGGTAAATTACCTAATGGTAGTTTAGAGGCTGTTATTGATGCAACAAAGGTCAAGAAAGACATGTTAAAGGTCAGAAAAATAGGAAATTAAAATGAAATTTAATTTTAGAGATATATATGTATCAAAAGAATTAAAATTTAGTGTTGGGATTGAAGAAGGAATGAAACAATATTATGTATCTTTTCTAGTTCCGACTCATAATAGGCAAAGTGATTATGAAATATATTATTGGTTACCAGCAAGCTATTTAGAATATATTTACTCTGAACCCGAAAAAATTTATCCATTTATTTTAGAGTGCGACAAAGGGCTACATAAAGAAATGGAAATTGATTTAACTTAAAAAACTAGAGCTCTTTCATTAATCAAAAATCGATCTACTTTTTTGCTTATTATTCATACCGAAGAATTTTCAAGATTAATGCATAATTTGCAGATGAAATACATCGATTCAAAGAGGCTTTCGAGCAAAATACCAATGATTATAAGCGTGAGATGGAACAGAAAGGCTTAACGCTTGCTGTAAACGTGCCAATCGTGCAACAAGTTGAATCTGTTTTAGATTCATCAAATCAAGTGGGTCAAAGTAAAAATGATCGTGTTAATGCAATGGCAGCAGCCAATGCAGGCTTCGATACCTACAAAGCAGTACAGTCCATAGGCAAATTAAAAGATGTTCTTACTGGCTCTGCTACTTTGAACCAATCGGTAGAGGTTGGGGTGAGTCTAACGTGTGGTGAACAAAAGAGTGTAGAAACAAGCCATACACAAAGTAAGACAGCTGCTCAAAGTTATGGGTTACATCTAATTTAATAAATTCTGTTAATCCTTGAATAAGTGCATGAATTCTATTAATTTGGATTTAGACAATGATTGCAGTCTAAAAAATCCGGTCAATCAAGACACATGCTTAATTTTTTTCAAAACTTAGAACTTCAAAAAATCTGTATTTTAGTAGAGTATTTAACCTCAACCAAAAGCCAACAGATCACACGTAATATAGCGGGCTTTCCAGCCTTTGTAGCCATTGCCGATCGTGTCCAATCGGATGATGATATGGCACCCCTTGAAGCAAGTCAGGATTATCCAAAATCAATCGATAAAGTTTTGCATTTTTCAGGGAAAGGTCGTGATATTAAGGATTTTGAGTTATTTCTTCATCAGGCTAGTTCAGCTCAGATTAGAAATTTACTTTTGATCACTGGTGATAAGCTTAAAGAGCATAGTTATGGGGATGATCAATTTGAACGTACTCGATATCTAGAATCGATTAATGCAGTGATGTCCGCAAAGAATTATGGTGGATTTAATATAGGTGTAGCATTTAATCCCTTTAAATATACTGAGGCTGAGCATTATGCTCAATATTTAAAACTACATAAAAAAGTTATAGAAGGTGCAGATTTTATTATTACCCAATTAGGGTATGACATGGATGCCTTAAAACAGCTAAAGTTTTTCCTAAAGCATTACCATTACAAACAAAAAATACTGGCTTACGTTATGCCACTGAGCTTGGCACGGGCCAATTTTATAGTGAAAAATAAAGTCGCTGGTATTGTGATTACACCTTATATGTTGAGAGTGTTGGCTCAGGAAAAAAAGAATGGATTGGCTGAAAATGCGTATAAGCGGTGTGCCATACAAATATTGATGTGTAAGCTTTTAGGTTTTAATGGTGTTCATCTTTCAGCATGTGAAAAGTCAGAAGAACAGAAGATTCTTCAAAATTATATTGAGCAATATCAAGATGATGATTTGGAGGAACTAGAAGCACGGTGGAAAGCTCTTTGGCAGATTAAGACTGGAAATGAGTTTGTTCCAGAATTGACTTATGATGCACGCAACCGACATTAGGTCAGCTGATTAAATATCATCATTTGCATGTCATGCATAAAGCCCTTTTTGAGTCCAAAATCTCTAAAGGTGTAGGTAGGTTTATTTTTTAAATCGTCCTTTTGGGATAATGAGCTAGCATCAAAAACTTTGTTAAAAACCGAATTTACCTCTAAACATATGGTTGTGGGCTGCGAAAATTGTGGTCAATGTAGATTGGCTGATACTTTTATATTTGCCCTGAAACATGTCCTAAAGGACTTGCAAATGGTCCTTGCGGTGGCACCACATTAGATCGATGTGAGTTTGGAAATCGTGAATGCATTCACTCTGTAAAAGCCCGATTAGCCAAAGCCGTAGGACAAACTGACGTTTTAAAAGATACCCTGATTGCAACCGTGCCTGTTGAAGTTCGTGGAAGCAGTTCTTGGAAAAATTGGTTTTTGGGAAAAGTTTAAGTGTGTTCAATTTCTTGTATGGGTTGATTTATAGTATTGAAATGCAATTATTAATTAGCGTTATATAGGGGCTTAAATTATCCTATAAATCTAAAAGCTAAAATTTAATCTATTTTCCTATATATCAACATTAACTGATTCTTAAATTCTCATGATGACTCTATAATTTATTTATTACATAGATGTAAAACGAGAACTAAGGATGAGCATAACGCCCATTAAGTCAGGCACTGGCAATTTAGCTAATGTGATTTATCAACAAATAAAGGATGATATTTTTAGCTTTAAGCTCAAACCTGGACAACGTTTTACTGAAACGGACCTTTCTGAAAAGTATGAGGTCAGCCGTACCCCAACACGGCAAGCACTTTATCGTCTTGAACAAGAAGGCTATGTGAATGTGCATTTCCGCAGTGGTTGGGAAATTAAGCCTTTAGATTTTACCTTTTATCAGGAGCTCTTTGATTTACGTATGATCTTGGAAAAAGAGGCTGTTAAACGTTTATGCGTAATGGATCATGAGCAATCTGAAGAATTACAGAATTTAAAGCGATTATGGCTTGTAGACGAACAGGACTATAACCAGAACACCCAAGCATTGGTGCTGCAAAGTGAAGATTTTCATTGTGCCTTGGTTAGAGCTGCAGGAAATCGTCAAATCGCCAAGATTCATCATGAAATCAGTGAAAAAATCCGAATTGTGCTCAGTCTAGGCGCCATGCGTAAATTCGATATCCAGCATGCTTATCAAGATCATGCTGCAATACTTAGATGTATTTTAGCTCGTGATGCTGATGGGGCGATCCATTTAGCAGAACATCATGTCTTACATAGTATTGAGGACGTGAAGAAAATTACCCTTAAAATATTTTCAACTGTTTAAGATAATTTATTAAAAAAATGCCAATTTTCAAAAATTGGCATTTTTTTTGCTTCTAATCCGTATCTTGTATACAAGAATGTACACAAAACTAATCCAGCGATGCCAGAACAACTTGTGCTTAGTTTTAGTGCATAGATTTAATGAATAGTGCACCAATTTGAATTCAATATTTGTAAACGCATCAATATTGTGCGTATAAATGAGGATAGTTTTTTTGAGATCTCGTGTAACTTTATTAATAGGTTTAACTGGCATCAATCAAGGGGTGTTTGCAACAGATCAGGTCAAAACCCTAGATACGATTTATCTCAGCACAGCTTTAGCCTCAGAATCTACACAGCACGCTCAAGCGCTTACCAAATTTCAGCATGATCTATTGGATATCCCGTTTAATAAAAGCCATTTGTCGCAAGACGTTATCCAGCAGCAAGATATTCAGCGCATGGATCAAGCCCTCAGCATCGTGAGTGGGGTATTGCATCAAAATAATTATGGTGGGGGCTTTTGGGATAACTATTCATTCCGAGGATTCCAAGGCAATCCCAATATGGGGGTGGATGCCATTCGTAATGGGCTGAGTGTCAATCGTGGCATTTCTGCACCTAAAGATATGGTCAATATTGAATCACTGGATTTTTTAAAAGGTCCCAGTGCCGCACTGTATGGACGTGGTGAGGTCGGTGGGGCATTGAATGTCACCACAAAAAAACCAAAATGGACGTCTGAAACAACGCTTAATCTTCGTGGGACAACACAAGATGAATATCGTTTAAGTCTTGAACAGACCGCGCCAATCAGCGATGCGTTGGCGTATCGAATAGCCGCTGCAATGGAAGATAACCAGTCTTTCCGTGATCATGTCAGTAGCCAACGTTTATTTGTCGCGCCACAATTCTCATGGAAATTATCTGAAAATACCCAAGTGGATTTAGATACTGAATTTACCCAGCATCTAGGCACATTTGACCGTGGTATCACGGCTGTCAACAACCAGTTATTGATGGATCCAAAGACCTTTACGGGTGAGCCTTCTGATGGTGATATGCGCGTCAAAGACAATCTCTATCAAGTACGATTAAAGCATCAGCTCAATGACGCATGGCAGATGAATGCTGCGATCAGTTATAAAGATGCGCAAATGGTCGGCTATTCAACAGAACCACGCAAATTACAGGCTGACCTTGAAACATTAGAGCGTCAGCGTCGTCATCGTGATTATCAGACCGAGGATATGCTGCTCCAAAGTGAATTACTTGGTCAACTGGAACTCGGTCATGTTCAGCATGAATTGGTACTCGGTGCAGAAACAGGACGTTTAGACTTTATGCAACGTCAATTGCGTCTTAATCACTCGGCTGCTCAGCCAAATTGGATCAACATTTACAATCCCACTTATGGGCAATTTAGCTCTGAACTACCTTTACATACCGATTCCGATGAACGTCAGCAGTACATGGCTGTGAATGTACAAGATCAGGTTTTTTTTAATGACCAATGGAATGTGTTATTCGGAGGTCGATTCGATCGTGTCGAACAGCGCTTCATCAACCATCGCACGCAGTTCAAGGATCAGAGTACAGCACAAAAGTTTAGCCCACGCATAGGCCTTAATTACCGTCCTACACCAGCACTGTCTGTATATAGCAATTATGGTGAAGCATTTTCCATGAATAATGGCATGGGTCGCACAGGGGAGACATTTGCACCTGAAACAGCGAAAAGCTATGAAATCGGCGCGAAATACCAATCGCAAGATCACAGCATGCTTAGCATCGCCTTGTTTGATATGGGCAAAAAAAATGTTCTGATGACGGATGCCATTGACCCAAACTTTGAAGCTGCAGTCGGTGAAGTGAAAAGCAAGGGACTTGAAATTGACTTCAACCATCGTATCAATGACCAGATGCTGGTGTCAGCAGGCTACGCCTATATGGATGCCAAAGTCAGCAAAGATGATGTGTTGCCTGCAGGCTCAGCACTGAGCAACGTACCCAAACATAGCGCACATGTCATGGCAAGCTATGACCTTTGGCAAAATGCGCAACAAGCGGCAGGTCTAAATTTCAATCTCCATTATGTCGGGCAACGCAGTGGGGACAGCCCAACCAATACGGCCAATGGTTTCAGCTTACCAACCTATACCGTATTGAACCTTGGGGCTTATTACCAAGCAAATCCAAATTTACGCTATCAATTGAATATTCATAATTTGTTGAATGAAGAATATTACCTATCTAGTTATAGCCATGTATGGATACAAGCTGGTGAGCCGATCAAAGCAGCGTTATCGGTACAGTGGCAATATTAATGCAAGCATTTATTCTCATCTTATTGAGCTGTTTACTGTTGAGTTGTACGGCAACAGAGCAACCGTTACCAGCAAAAATACAAAGCCCAACATCGCGTTGTGTGATGGATAGCTCAGAGACCGAAGTCTGCCTAGCTCAGCCGGCACAGCGCATTGTGTCCTTGTTTGAGTCAGGTTTAGACGGGCTATATATGTTGGGGCAGGGTGCAAAGGTCGTGGGGATTCCTGCTGAGGTCTATTTACAGCCCTTGTTGTTTCATGCCTATTCCAAAATGGATTCGCGTATTGCCAATAAACAACTTGCCACACCTTCACAAGGCTCAAATGCCACCAATATTGAAAGCTTAATGCTGTTAAAGCCGGATTTGGTGATTTTAGTTAGTGGGCAAACGCAAACCATTTAATTGCTTCGACAATTTGGTATTGCAGTCTA
The DNA here is from genome assembly GCF_900109815.1 of Acinetobacter sp. DSM 11652. Taxonomy (NCBI): domain Bacteria; kingdom Pseudomonadati; phylum Pseudomonadota; class Gammaproteobacteria; order Moraxellales; family Moraxellaceae; genus Acinetobacter; species Acinetobacter sp. DSM 11652. Next base: position 261,608 of record NZ_FOBK01000002.1, on the reverse strand, counting down.
TGTGATGGAATCAGGCACTTATGAGCAAGTAAAAGAAGAGCTGTATGAAATTGCCCAACTCATCGGTGCTGAGCAACGTGCCAAAGAAATTCTCGAATTTTCAGATGCGCTTCTGGCAGAAGTGGCATTCACAACCTCAAAGCAAAAATATAAGCAATCAGTGTATTACGCATGGTCAGGTGGGCGAATTTATTCAACTTCAGGACGCAAATCGATTACCAATGATTTTATTGAATTGGCAGGGGCTTACAACGTGGTTAAAACGGAGACCAGTCAACCGAATGTCAATCCTGAAACACTGATTGAGTGGAATCCTGACAATATTGTACTGTGGAATACCGACCCAAACCTGATTTATCAGCGTAAAGAATTGCAAGGTCTAAAAGCAGTACAACAACAGAAAGTGTTTAATCTCAGCCCTGCATTTATCTATAACCCACATACCATCAAAATTATTGTGACTGCGATTTATCTGCATCATCACATTTACCCTGACACCTCAGACTTAGCAGTTGAAGTCTTGCAACTCAAAATTTTAGAGAAACTCTATGGTCAGAAAATTGCCAAGGAGTTGATGTCATGAACAAGGCAAAACTGAAATACACTTGGTTTTATCCATTGCCGATTCTGCTGATTTTTACGTCGCTGTTACTAGGACCCAGTCAAACATTAAACGCAGGGGATTATGCACTGTGGTTTATCCAGTGGATGTTGGGTACAGCGTATTTTGATGCGCAACAATTTAGCTTGATGCAAAATATTGTCTTCAATATTCGCCTACCACGCATCTTATTGACCTTTATGGTTGGGGCAGCTTTGGCAACAGCCGGCAATGGCTTGCAAGCTTTGTTCCGCAATCCCTTAGTGGATTCCTATGTGCTGGGAATTTCTTCAGGTGCCGCCTTTGGTGCGGCTTTAGCATTATCTTTGAGTTGGTTATCGCCCAATTTATCAGCATTTATTTTTGGCGTATGTGCAGTGGCATTAACCTATATATTTGCCCGACAAAAACATGAAAGCCAAACTTCGTTGGTGATGGTGATTTTATCCGGCATGATTGTTTCAGGTCTGTTTTTAGCAGGACTGACCATTATTCAATATTTAAGCGATCCTTTTAAATTACAAGCGATCGTGCAGTGGACCATGGGGAATTTACATCAAGCATCGTGGCAAAAAGTCCAATATGCGGTTGTGCCGATCACGGTGGCTTTAATGGGCTTATACGCCATGCGTTGGCGCTTGAATCTGATGGCATTGGGTGCTGATGAAGCACAAGCCGTGGGGGTGAATCCGAAGTGGGAGCAACTCATACTGATTATATTGGTCACGCTATGCACCTCAACTTCAGTGGCTGCTGCAGGCATCATTAGTCTATATGGACTATTTATGCCGCATATTGTGCGCATGCTGGTCGGCCCAGATCATCGTTACAGTATTCCTGCCAACATGATTTTAGGCGGTAGTTTTTTACTACTGATTGATAATTTTTCACGGGTTTTACTCAGCTTTGAAATTCCAATTGGCATTTTCACCATGCTCCTCGGTGCGCCATTTTTCTTATTATTAATCAAAACACAAAGGACGGCTTGGGCATGATTCGGATTGAACAGTTGAACTATGCCTATGGGCATAAACACGTGTTAAAAAATATTCAGCTTGAATTTCCAGCCCATCAGTTCTCGGTGATTTTAGGTCGCAATGGTTGTGGCAAATCGACCCTATTTAAACTGATGGCAGGTTTAGAACAGACCACAGATGGGCAAGTACTTTATGCAGGTCGAGCTTTAGAAAACATAAAAGGTAAAGAAAGGGCCGCGCTACTTGGATTTTTACCGCAGTTCCATAAAACGGTTTTCCCATTTTTAGTTAAAGATGTGGTGATTACAGGTCGGGCTGCATTTAGTCGATTTCGTCCATCTAAACAAGATTGGGGCATGGTCGATCAGGCTTTAATTGATCTCGATATCGAACATTTAAAAGAACGCCCTTATACCGAGCTGTCAGGCGGAGAGCGTCAATTGGTGATGATTGCCCGTATTTTGGTGCAAGCACCAAAAGTGATTTTATTAGATGAGCCGACCAATCATTTGGATGTCTATTATCAATCTTATTTGATGAAAAAACTGCGTCAATTGTCACGGCAGAATTTTACTGTGATCGCCATTATGCATGACCCGAATTTGGCATTTTTATTTGCCGATCATTTGTTCTTTATGCGTGAACATGAAGTGATTCGCCCTGATTCAAAAGCGCGTCTCACCGATCCGAAATTTTTAAAAAGCGTCTACGATGTCGAGTTTCATGAAGCCATGATTCAAGATAAAACCATTGTTATCCCTGATCATTCTTGGTTGTAAAAATGAATTTAACGTTTGAAACACTACAATCCGCCGATCAATCTGTCATTCAATTTGCTTTAGATTCACGGCAGCTTTTATTTCCAGAACTGTATAGCACTAGTATTCCAAAAGATATTGCCCAGTTTGAGCAGTACTATGTGGACAGTCCTTTAGGCTGTTTTATCGTGGTCAAAAATCAAGCCAAAATTATTGCAACGCTTGCTTACCGTGCCTATGACGGACGTTTTGATTTGGATATTGCTGAAGGTGCTGTTGAGGTGGTCAAACTTTTTGTACTGCCTGAATATCGTCGACAAGGCATTGCCACGCAACTGTGTCAGTTATTATTTACACATGCCGAGCAACACGGCATAGAAACCTTGTATTTGCATACACATCCCTTTTTACCTGCAGCGGAGCAATTTTGGCGTTTACAAGGTTTCGAAGTGATTAAACGTGAGTGGTTAAAAACTTACAATACCATTCATATGTTAAAAACTATAAAATCTGATCAACAATTTTGAAATTTAGCCATAAGCTTAATTATTTATATAGATTATAGCTAAATACTAAAGTAATCAGTCTAGATCATCCAGAGCATTTGAATAGAATTTCACACCTATTTTGATGCGATCACGCCCTTGGCTCATACGCCAACGATTAGTATCACGTAAGGAATAGACGCAACCACAATATTCCTGTTGGTAAAACTCCTCTTTTTTGCTGATTTCGAGCATACGCACAGCACCACCATTCTTACGCCAGTTGTAATCCCAATAAGTTATCCCTTCATAATGTGAAGCTGAACGATGACCACAGTCGTTGATTTGCTTCATATCTTTCCAACGGGAAATACCAAGCGAACTACTTATTAGACTGAAGCCATTTTCAGCTGCATATAAAGCTGTACGTTCAAAACGCATGTCAAAACACATAGTACAACGAATGCCTTTTTCAGGTTCATTTTCCATACCTTTGGCGCGTGCAAACCAATTGTCTGTATCGTAATCACAGTCGATAAAAGGAATGTTATGTTTTTCGGCAAAGCGAATATTTTCTTCTTTACGAATTTCATATTCTTTGACAGGATGAATATTGGGGTTATAAAAAAAGATCGAAAAGTTGATGCCTGATTCAATCAGGGTTTCCATCACTTCACCCGAGCATGGTGCACAGCAGGAATGAAGTAGAAGTTTGTCGTGACCTGCTGGGAGAGACAGTTTTTGACGTTCAAGTTTGTTTGACATGGTTATATAGGTTTAAATTTAAACCCTATATTTTAAAGATTGAGTAGATAATTAAACCTCTAATAAGCTGATATTTTCTAAGGTTAGGTTGAGATAAATTCACTTGCGCACCATTTGAGTGAACGGAATCGCATCCGTATACCAGTGATCTACTCATTAACTGCATGGATAAGTTAGCTTATCTATTCTAAATCGCTTTGAAATAGCGAATATGCTTTAACATGAGGGATTCTCATCTTAAGCTGAATTTATATCGTTTTACTCACTTTGTTATTCACGTTTAAATACAGCCATTCAGAAATTTAGTTTTTTATAAAATTTTAGGTGGCAATCTCCATGAGTACAGCATTTGAGTGTTCAATTAAACGTATCCGTTTTGATGAAAACTATACGCCAGCAGAAAGTACACGTTTGACTACAAACTTTGCTAATTTGGCTCGTGGTGAAAGTCGTCAGGAAAATCTGCGCCGTACACTTGCGATGATCAACAACCGTTTTAATAGCTTGGCGACTGTCGATAATCCTAAAGGTGATCGCTATTCACTTGAGATCGACATCATTTCTGCAGAAATTGATATCGAAGGCAATGGACAAACTTTCCCATTTATTGAAACACTGAAAAGTGTGGTGATTGACCACCAAACAGGTGAACGTATTGAAGGTATGATTGGCAATAGCTTCTCATCTTATGTGCGTGATTATGACTTCAGTGTGGTATTGCCTCAGTTGGGTTGTGGCGTGGGTGAAAAACCTGAAGATTTTGGTAATCTACATGGCAAATTGTATAAACATCTGGTGAATTCAGCAGTATTTAAAGCAGAATTCAACAAAGAACCGGTAATTTGCTTAAGTGTTTCAACCTCTAAAACCTATTATCGTACATCCAATGTACATCCTATTTTAGGTGTGGAATACAAAAATGATGAATATTCACGTACCGATGAATATTTTGCCAAAATGGGCTTACGTGTACGTTATTTCAAACCTGAAGGTGGTAACGCACCACTCGCATTCTATTTCGCTGGAGATTTACTTCGTGATTACACTGATTTTGAATTGATCAGTGCGATTGCAACTATGGAAAGCTTTCAAAAAATCTACCGTCCTGAAATTTACAATACTAACTCACCAGCAGGCGTGGAGTATAAACCAAGCTTAAGCTATGGCGACTACTCACTAACTCGTATTGTTTATGACCGTGTAGAACGTGCTGAGTTAGCAGTCAAACAAGGTAAATGGACAGAAGAAAATTTCATTAAGCCTTATCAAGACATTTTAAATAAATGGGCTGAAAATTTCGAAGTCGAAACAGCTGCTTAAAACATCCAATTGATATACAGATTCACGAATTTAGAGAAAGAAGATTAGACATGGCACTTACACCACCGAAATTATTACTCCCAACTTCAACTGCGGGTAGTTTACCGAAACCATCTTGGTTAGCTGAGCCTGAAAAACTATGGTCTGCATGGAAACTCGAAGGGGAAGAGCTTCTTGAGGCAAAACGTGATGCATTGAAATTATCATTACATGAGCAAGTCACTGCTGGTATTGATATCGTGAGTGATGGTGAACAAACCCGTCAGCACTTCGTCACTACATTTATTGAGCATCTTGAAGGTGTGGATTTCGAAAAGCGTGAAACCATGCGTATTCGTAATCGTTATGATGCAAGTGTACCTTCTGTTGTGGGCGAAGTTTCTCGTAAACAAGCGGTATTTGTTGAAGATGCGAAATTCTTGCGTAGCCAAACCAATCAGCCAATTAAATGGGCGTTGCCTGGTCCAATGACCATGATTGATACTTTATTTGATGGTCACTACAAGAGCCGTGAAAAATTGGCTTGGGAATTTGCCAAAATTTTAAACCAAGAAGCTTTAGAGCTTGAAGCAGCAGGCGTGGATATTATCCAATTCGATGAACCGGCGTTTAACGTATTCTTCGATGAAGTAAATGATTGGGGGGTACCAACCCTAGAGCGTGCACTTGAAGGTTTAAAATGTGAAACAGCGGTTCATATTTGCTACGGTTACGGTATTAAAGCCAATACCGATTGGAAACAAACTTTGGGTAATGAATGGCGTCAATACGAAGAGTCATTTCCGAAGCTACAACAATCTAAGCTCGATATTATTTCGCTTGAATGCCAAAACTCACGTGTGCCAATGGATTTGATTGAATTGATTCGTGGTAAGAAAGTCATGGTCGGTGCAATTGATGTGGCAACTAATCAAGTTGAAACCGCAGAAGAAGTCGCGAATACCCTGCGTAAAGCTTTGCAATTTGTGGACGCGGATAAGCTTTATCCATCAACGAACTGTGGTATGACGCCGCTCTCTCGTCAAGTGGCACGTGGCAAGCTTGAGGCTTTAAGTGCTGGAGCTGCCATTGTCCGTAAAGAGCTAGAAGCTTAATCAAACGTAGTCTTGTATTAATCAGGGCAAATCGTCGCAAGATCATTTGTTCTGTCTAATGTACGACACGTCATATGTATATTTGAGATGAAAGAGATGATTGAAGCAACAGACTTTAGAAATGCAATGTCTTTACTTACAACTGCGGTAAATGTGATTACAACCACAGGCGAAGCAGGGATGCATGGCTTTACTGCATCTGCGGTATGTAGTGTCACAGATACTCCGCCAACACTATTAGTCTGTATGAATCAGTCCTCTCGTTCACATGTACATTTTGTTGAAAATAAAATCTTAGCTGTAAACGTACTGAGTACTCAGCATGAACAGCTTTCGAATGCTTTTGCTTCAAGCAAGCTCAGCTCAGAAGATCGCTTCAGACTATGTGATTGGATTGATTTAAAAACTGGGTCGCCGATTTTAGAAGATGCTTTAGTCAGTTTTGATTGCGAGATTGAGACTATTCAACAAGTCGGTACACATAGTATTTTTTTATGCCGTGTGACTGCAGTAAAGCAAAGTAATCAAGAAGAAAGTTTGGTGTACTTTAACCGTGCTTATCATCAAGTGGGTCAGTTGGAACACGCTTAATTCAACCCCTTAATCCCTTCATCTTTTTAAAAGTTAGTCTATTGTGGAACTTATAACCTTTTTAATCATCGGTGCATTTGCTGGTTTTGCGGCTGGGCTGTTTGGTGTAGGCGGTGGTACGATTATTGTGCCACTACTTTTTATTGTCTTTACCCAAATGGGTTATGATCCTGATGTCATTATGCATCTGGCACTAGGAACATCTTTAGCAACAATCGTTGTCACTTCGATTAGCTCATTAATGGCACACCATAAAAATGGTGCTGTGCTATGGCCTGTATTTAAAAATTTAGCTCCACCCATGGCCATCGGCTGTTTTGCAGGTGCTGGAATTGCTGGTTTGTTACCGGGATTACATCTTCAAATCATGGTCGGCTTATTTTTGATTTGGGTGGCGTATACTATGTTTACAGGCGCGAACAAAGCAGTTAATTCAACAATGGCTCTTCCTTCATCAAGTCAGCAAGTTGCAGCAGGTAGTGTCATTGGGATTGCATCTGCACTCTTTGGGATAGGTGGTGGTAGTCTGACCGTTCCATATCTGAATCGTTATGGGGTGGTGATGCAAAAGTCTGTCGGTACATCTGCTGCTTGTGGATTACCAATAGCTCTAGCTGGTGCTATAGGGTTTATGGTTTTTGGTATGACTGCTGAGATCAATGTGCCGAATACCATCGGGTATGTTCATATTTATGCTTTCATTGGCATTAGTGTGATGAGTTTTATAACAGCAAAATTTGGTGCCAAAACTGCACATGCCTTATCGCCAGCAATGTTAAAGAAATGTTTCGCTGTCTTGTTGGTTATCATAGGAAGTATCTTCCTTGTAAAAGGATTGATTTAATTTCACCCAAATGTCTTATCAGCCTAGATAGCTCACTTAATGTGGGCTAAAGCGAAGATTTTAATATGTCCCTAGAGGGATCATGATTTGAGTTTTTTCCCATATGATCGAACTAAAACATTTGAAAATGCTATTGGCTTTGAGAGAGCATGGCTCTTTAGTCGCTGCAGCGAGTGATCTCTGCATTACACCTTCAGCCGTATCTCATCAGTTACGTGAGCTTGATCAGTGGATGGGGGTTGAAGTCGTCAACCGCAAGACGAGACCAATTACTTTTTCTAATGTTGGCTTAAGACTGTTGCAGTTAGCGGATGAAATTTTACCGCAAGTTCAGATTGCTCAAAGCGATATCACGCGTATTATCCATGGGCAAACTGGCAGAATTACATTTTCTTCAGAATGCCATAGTTGTTTTGATTGGCTCATGCCGATATTAAATCAGTATCGAAACCAATATCCTGATGTTGATTTAGATTTCGCATCAGGGTTTGAAGCAAATCCTCATGAATTGCTACAAAATGGCGAATTTGATTTGTTGATTACTGCAGACCCAATTGCATTAAAGGGAGTTGAATATTTCCCAGTATTTGAATATGAATCACGACTTGTTTTATCTACAACACATCCTTTGGTACGTGCAAAAAACATTACTGTTCAAGATTTAGCTGATGAAACGCTGATTACATTTCCAGTAGACAAACATCGTTTAGATATCATGTCGAAGTTGTTCATTCCTGCAAATATTCTTCCAAAAAATATTCGAACCACAGATCTGACCCAGATGCTGATTCAGTTAGTCGCAAGTGGGCGTGGAATCGCAGCTTTACCAGATTGGGTGGTAAACGAATATGAAACCAAAGGGTGGGTCACTTCACGTCGCCTAGATTGCGTTGCACCAGAGGGGTTAAGGCGTACTTTATATGCAGGTTTTCGAACTGAAGATAAGGAAAAAGATTATTTCGATTCATTTATAAAAAAATTAGCTAAATTTTCAGAATCAAGAAAACTTTATTACATGTAAGAAAGTTTAATCATTCTGAATAAAGTGAAGATTGAACCTCGAATGAATCTTCATATTAATAATGAGCAAAGTTAAGATGAAAATTAGATAGTCGCTATTATTTGTATGAAGACGAATTTTTTGCTTTAGATTATACTTTTTTAACTAAGAGTGATGTCTGACATCGATACATTGGACTCATCATCTGTTTGTAGACAGTAAAGGATTTGATCTCAGCCCATTGCCCACCATTTTGGTCATTTATCTAAGTGTTTTTTTTTAATTATAAAACTCAATTCATTATAAATTTAAGATTATATCCATGATACAACTCATACCTTCATTTTCAGTTTCAGACTATCTCAGCTTATTTTCGATTATCTGTACGACGCTTATAGGTATCGTCGCTGTCTTTTACGGTCGAAAAACGTATTTTGTGAGTCTGAAAAGTTTTAATGAAAATAAAAATTTATATGAGGCTGCATCTTTTTACATTCGAGAATTTATCTCTGTAAGCCCGAATAAAACAATAGATCCTTTTTTGAAGAAAATTGCCAGTGATCAACTCAATGGCGGTGTTGAGATTCCTTCATTCTTAACCGATATACTTATACGCAAATATGCAGATTACTATTTTTACTTAGTGAAGTCCCTTCGCACTACATGGAAATTTTTTAAAGTTGAAAATGGAGAAATTCAATGTATTTATTCAGAACGGGAATTAGTCTTTAAAGGGTTAGCGTATGGTGCCTTATATACCGTCACCGGTTCTTTAGCTTTTTTTATATTTTCAAATTTTACTTGGTTTTTAGCTCGTTATACCTCAGATAGCGCATTAAACACAGGGATGACTTTAATCATTTTACTTGTATTTCTTTTGTTCGTAGCACTTGGAAGCTTAGTTATGATTTTTAAGTTAATCACTGTGCGTGATATCAACCAGAGTCTAAACCTACTTAAGCAATCAGAAAATAACCGCTCATAACAAACAAAATAGAATCATGTGTTAGCTTTTTTCTTTGCACAAGAAAATTGCACGCAGGTTAATTTCGGTGCTTACCGAGTATTCTTTACTCCGACTGATTCAACAGGTTTACTTGAATTAAGTTCTGTTCAATACAATCAGGTCTAAGAGAAATGTTATATATCAAGCGACAGTAATACTAAAACACAAAAGAGTATTACTTTGGCACAGCCTTTGCATCTATCTATTCAATCATAAAGTGATCTAGGGTTCCGATACATTAAGTTTCATGTAGGTCTGCGACCGAGAGTTCACGGCTTAAGTTGCAAGCTCAAGCTACACGGAGGGATAAAAGCCCGGGAGGTAAACCGTAAAAGATTGGGATGGATGCATATGAGCACAATAACTTATCACGAAGATCAAGTCCTTTGGACGGAACGTTTACCGGGTGGACACCACTGGTCAGCACGTATTCAGCGTAGCGCAGTATTACAACTCAAAGCCTTAGGTAAAAATGCCAATGTGGCACTGTACTGCATCAATAGCGAAGATAAGCTCGAACGCTACAACATGCCAGACAGCTTAAAAGGGCAACATACGGCATTTTTAAGTACAGGACATATCCTTGCATCTGACCTTGGTCGCGCGATGATCTCTATCGTCAAAGATGACCATGGCTGGAATGATGCATTTTGTGCACCAAGTACCGAACAACAAATTGAACAACAATTTGGTTCAAAAACCTTTCAAGATGTACGCAACGACATGTACCGTAACGGCAAAGATTCGTTATTGCTTGAAATGACCAAGTTTGGTTTATCTGCAACAGACCTCAGCAGTACTTTAAATTTGTTTTCTAAAGTTCAACCGGATGACCATGGCAATCTCAGCTATGTGGCATCTGACAATACGAATCAAGTGATTGAACTGCGCTTTGAAATGGATTGCTTGGTGTTTTTATCCTCTGCACCGCATGCTTTAGACACCAGCACCGAATATGCACCTGCCGATGTTCAATTGTCTTTATACAAAGCACTTCCTTTAAGCGACAGCGATGTATGTCGTGATTCATGCCCGCAAAATCAGCGTGCATTTCAAAACAATACTCGTTACTACGCACTCAGCGCTTAATTGGGAGAATACAACATGACTGCACTCGTAAAATTAGAAAAATCAGTTTTAAGCGAAGTATGTCCTGCTGGTGAAGCATGGATGTGCGAAGTCAAAAAAGGGCAATATTTCCGTATTGTGGATTTAGAAGGCAACCAAGCGGTGGATACGCTGTTTATCTCGGCTTCAAACCCTGAAGAGCGTTATAGCGCAACTGATACCTTAGCGATTAATCAACAAATCTATTTAGAAAAAGGTACAGCTTTATACACCAACTTTGGCAACAAAATTGCCATCATTCATGATGATAACTGCGGTCGCCATGACACCTTAGGCGGTGCTTGTTCATGTGAAAGTAACACCGTTCGTTATGCACATGACAAATATCCAATGCACAGTTGCCGTAACAATTTCATGATTGCGCTGTCTCAGCATCCAATTGCCAAAAAACACGGCTTAAACGTGCGTCACATCGGTCCAAATATTAACTTTTTTATGAATGTGCCCGTGACCTCTGAGGGGCATCTAAAGTTTGATGATGGTATTTCTGCACCGGGTAAATATGTGGAAATTAAAGCGGAAATGGATTTAATCGTGCTGATCTCCAACTGCCCACAACTGAATAATCCTTGTAATGCCTATAACCCAACCAAAATTCAATTGATCATCTGTGAAGGCGAGGACGCATAACCATGACTAAAAAATATGGATTGAATAAAGTTTTGATCGCCAACCGTGGTGCAATTGCGTGTCGTGTCATTCGTACCCTTAAAAAACTCGGTATCCAATCAGTTGCAGTCTATTCAGAGGCCGATCGTGATTCACTGCATGTGACTTTAGCGGATGAAGCGGTGTATATCGGTGAAGCACCAGCCAGCCAAAGCTACTTAAACGTTGAAAAAATCTTAGAGGTTGCTAAACAAACCGGAGCACAAGCCATTCATCCGGGTTATGGCTTCTTGTCTGAAAATGCTGAATTCTGCGACCTATGTGAATCACAGGGTATTGCTTTTATTGGACCAAATTCTGCGCAGATGCGTGCCTTTGGTCTGAAACACACGGCGCGTGAGCTTGCGATTCAAGCCAATGTGCCATTATTACCGGGTAGTCAATTACTTGCAGATGAAGCTGAAGCCTTAACGGAAGCGAATCGTATTGGTTATCCTGTGATGCTGAAAAGTACCGCAGGTGGCGGTGGGATCGGCATGCGCTTGGTCTGGAATGAAGCTGAACTGAAAGATGCTTATGCAACCGTGTCTTATTTAGCCCAAGCCAACTTTAAAGATGCCGGTTTGTACTTAGAGAAATTTGTGCAAAATGCCCGTCATATCGAAGTGCAAATTTTTGGCGATGGTCAAGGTCAGGTGATCGCACTCGGTGAGCGTGATTGTTCAGTACAGCGTCGTAACCAAAAAGTAATTGAGGAAACGCCTGCACCGCATATCAATGATGAACAGCGTGCCTACATCCAAAATGTTGCCATTCAACTGATGCAATCGGTCAACTACCGTTCTGCCGGTACGGTTGAATTCGTGATGGATACCGACACCCAAGAATTCTATTTCTTGGAAGTGAATACCCGTCTACAAGTCGAACATGGTGTGACGGAGCAAGTCTTTGGTGTGGACTTGGTGGAATGGATGGTGACATTGGCCAGCGGTGACTGGACTGCGCCAACTGAAAAATTCGAGTCGAAAGGGCATTCAATTCAAGTTCGTTTATACGCTGAAGATCCAATTAAAAACTTCCAACCAAGTGCCGGTTTACTGACACATGTTGAGTTTGATGCTAATGCCCGAAATGAAACATGGGTCGAAACAGGCTCGAATGTATCGTCATTCTATGACCCGATGATTGCTAAAATCATTGTCACAGCAGGCGATCGTGCTTCTGCGATTCAAGCCATGACGGATACTTTGGCGAAAACTTCAGTTGCAGGGATTGAAACCAATCTTGAATATCTACAAAACATCATCGACTGTGAGGTATTTAAAGCGGGTACACAAACCACACGCTTCCTCAATACCTTTGAGTGGAAAACCCAAAAGGTTGAAGTGTTGCAAGCGGGTATTCAAACTGCCGTGCAAGATGTCACAGGGCGTTTGGGCTATTGGGATGTCGGTGTGCCACCATCCGGTGCGATTGACCCATTATCACTGAATGTTGCAAACCAATTACTTGGCAACGCCTATAACACCGCAGGGCTTGAATGTACGTTACAAGGTCCAACTCTAAAATTCCATTGTGATAGCCAAATCGTGCTTGCCGGTGGTGATATGCCATCAACACTAGATGGTGCTCAAGTTCCGATGTGGCAAACCGTGAATGTGCGTAAAGGTCAGATTCTCAAATGTGGCAAAATCGCGACAGGTTGCCGGACTTATATCGGCATCAAAGGTGGTCTGAATGTGCCTGAATATCTCGGCTCACAAGCGACTTTTACCTTGGGTCAGTTTGGTGGTCATGCCGGGCGTAACTTACTGATTGGCGATATGCTCCCAATTACAGCATTCACAAGCGATGAAATTAAAGCTCTTGCACCTGAACAAGTGCCTTCATTTAGCCATGAATGGGAAATTGCGGTGATGTACGGCCCACATGGTGCGCCTGATTTCTTCACCAAAAATGATATTGATACCTTCTTTGCCAATACCTTTGAGATTCACTTTAACTCAAGCCGTACCGGTATCCGCCTGATTGGTCCAAAACCAGAATGGGCACGTGAAGATGGTGGTGAAGCGGGTCTACATCCATCCAATATTCATGATAATGCCTATGCCATTGGTGCCATCGACTTTACCGGTGACATGCCAATTATCTTGGGTCCAGATGGTCCAAGTCTCGGTGGTTTCGTTTGTCCTGCAGTGGTGATTCATTCTGAACTATGGAAACTCGGTCAGCTTAAAGCCGGTGACAAAGTGAAATTTGTCCCTGTAAGCTATCACCAAGCCAAACTTTTAAATGAAAAATATCATGCGCAATTAGAAGCTTCAGATACAGAAGCGGTGGCATTTGATGAGTCGTTCTATCCTGAACTCGCAACTCTAAAAAATGCGGTTCTCGATACCTTAAAAGGTGAAAATGGTGCGCCTGATGTGGTGTATCGTCCTGCCGGCAACAACTACATGTTGGTGGAATATGGCGAGTTGGTGCTCGATCTGAACTTACGTTTCCGTATTCATGCGCTGATGCAATGGGTACAAAAGCAAAACATTGCCGGTATTATCGACCTGACACCGGGTATTCGTTCGCTACAAATCCATTTTGATTCGATCAAACTCGATCAAATTGATTTGTTGCGCTTATTGCAAGTTGCTGAAGCGGAACTGCCTGATGTGACCGAAATGCAAGTGCCATCACGTACTGTGTATTTACCACTCGCTTGGGAAGATTCACAAACGCAACTCGCGACCGAACGCTATATGCAAACCGTGCGACCTGATGCACCATGGTGTCCGGACAATATCGAATTTATCCGTCGTATTAATGGCTTAAAAGATAAACAAGCTGTGAAAGATGTGGTGTATGACGCAAGTTATTTGGTCATGGGCTTGGGCGATGTTTATCTCGGTGCTCCTGTCGCAACACCACTTGATCCGCGTCAGCGTTTGGTGACGACCAAATATAACCCTGCACGTACATGGACCCCTGAAAATGCCGTGGGCATTGGTGGTGCTTATATGTGCGTGTATGGCATGGAAGGTCCGGGGGGCTATCAGTTTGTCGGTCGTACCACACAAATGTGGTCACGTTACCGTAAAAATGCTGACTTTGAGCAAGGTAAGCCATGGTTACTACGATTCTTTGACCAAATTAAATTCTATGAAGTCTCTGAAACTGAACTGATGCACATGCGTGAGGACTTTAAAGCAGGTCGCTTAAAATTGCGTATTGAAGAAGGTGTATTGAACCTCAAAGAGTACAACGACTTCTTAACTGAAAACCAAGCATCGATTTCAGCATTTAAGGCTGTGCAACAAGCGAACTTTGATGCTGAACGCCGTCGCTGGCATGAAGCAGGACTTGCAGAATATGTCTTTGAAAGTTTAGATGCTGTGGATGATGGTGAAGGCGTAGAAGTGCCTGAAGGGGGCTGTGCGGTGGAATCGCATATGCCGGGTTCAATTTGGAAAATTGAATGTCAGTCAGGCGATATTGTAGAAGAGGGTGCAACGCTTGCGGTGATTGAAGCAATGAAGATCGAGATTCCAATTGTTGCACCTGAACGTATGAAGGTTGAAGCGATTACCATTGAAAAAGGGCAAACGGTAAAAACGGGGCAAGTGTTGTTTACGTTAGCGCCTGTGGCTTGATGAGATAGAAATAAAAAGACCGCTTAGGCGGTCTTTTTATTTGGTAAAGGATTTTCCGAAATAATGTGTTCGAATATTTTCTCACATAATTCTTTAGCAGAATCAGTTAATTCCCATTCAACATGATCCATAACTGTTAGAACTAAGCGACAAAATTTAAGTTTTTCTTTAATAGTGCCTGATTGATCGGAAAAACATTTTTTTGGTTTGCCATCGTCAGTTTTAGGATCACCATCTTTAATTTGATCATCGATAATTTTTCCAATTCCATTTTTAGCATGGAAATAATTTTTAGAAAAATCTAGCTTTGCAATCTCGAAACCTTCTTTGGTATCTGCTTGCATACCATCTATGGATAGATGATTGGAAAGAGCATTTCTTTTTGTTTCATCATCCTGAAAAGCATCATTTAAACCTAAAAATTTAATACGGCAAGCATGATAAATAATGTTTGATGGCAGGGTATTTTCAGTTTCTTTACACTCTAAAAGAAAAAACTTTTTTCCTAGTTTTTCTTCTAAACTTGTAGCTCTCATGCCTTTATTTTTAGTTTTAATATCACCATCAGCTATAAGAAACACACTACTAGAAGTTAAGAGAGCATTCATACCGCAATCATCTAAATGATCAGTAAATTCGTCACTAAAATCCCAATGTGTTAGGTTACTACCAGCATATTCCACAAATGTGTAATGATAATTCGGCATTAATCTTTGAATATCTGATGTCCTAAATTTATATAAATCTAAATTATTAGGTTTTTCTTCAAGCTTTAAAGCTTCTTCTTGTTTTAATACATCTAAATATTTCTGCATATATTTAGTGATATAGAGCCGATCTGTAATCCCTTCGACCCAAATTGTACAGTTTGCCAAATAAACCGAAGAAGGGCGTACACCGAGAGAAGCAAGTAAGTCACGATCTCGGTCACAGCGGTAAATTTTAAACTCAAATTCACCTGAACTATCTTTTTTAGGTTGTTTAACAAATTTTTGAATCATGACTTGGTCAGATTCGTCAGCCATATCAAGTAAGTGATTTGAATGTGTGGTAAAGAAATAATAATGTGGTGTTTCGTTTAAGTAGAAATTCATCAATTGACGAACCATACCTGCATGCATGTGGAGTTCAGGTTCTTCAATAAAAAACGCATGAGTTTCAAAATTTCCATCTTTATCTTTACTTTTTATATATGCCTCATAAGTCAAAATAATGGCTTGTTGTAAACCATCACCTAATTCAAATATAGGGCGTTGAGCATCTTTCCCAATTTTAATATGTACAACATCAATTTCACTTCCTAGTTCGTCTTTACCAAATTTAGGAATTAAGGTTACAGGTTCATTATCGAAAAAATATTGGCTTAATTTTTCTTGATAGGCTTGTATCAGCTCACGTTGCTTAGGCTCACCTAATAAGTGGACTTTAAGCTCATAATATAAGCGCTCCCCAGTAATTATGTTCTCCTTATTAAATTTATTCTGATACTTGAAATAGTCTTTTTGAGCACGTTCGATATAAGGATATTTTTCGTCCAAATCTGTTACTGGGCGCATTCCTCGTAGAATAGGGATGTAAAATTTGGTATTAGTAAAAATAGGATTTAAATTTTGCTCAATTTCTTTACTAAAATAAGCTTCAGCTTGGGGTGTATTATTATTTGAAAGAAGACCAGACAATTGACCGAATTTTGATAAGTAATTAAGTGCGTTAGAAAAGTTGGATTTTGCAGAACCGATATTCGAGGGCTTAATTTCATTTACAGCATTCAAAAAATGCATATAGTAAGTGTCTGCTTGACCATATTTTTTACTTTGAATAAGCTTTTTTTTGAAACCCTGTAAGTTTCTAAATTGAAGAGAAGTATAAATTTGCTGGCCTTGAGGTGTTTTATATAATTCACGTAAAAATCTGCTTTTACCTGCATTATTTTTACCAATAAAGAAGTTAAGTCGTTTGATTTCTATAACTTCATCATAGCCAGTTTCTCTATCATTGTCTGATGTGTAATTCTCTAAATTTTCCGCCCAATAATATAGTTTTTCTGTCATATAGCCCCCTAAATATAGAGGCTAATTTATCAGTAATACTATGCTTTTAAAAGAAAATTAGGCTATCACGCTTCTCTATGCTCTTGTCCCCAAACCGCCATTTGCACCATCAATTTTTCAAGCTTACGACCTGATGGCGTCAGATCATACATTGAGGTCGTTTTACCCGTAATTTCATCAACAGACTCAATTTTTTCAACAACATTGTTCAATTCAAGTTCTTTGAGCTCTTTAGAAATCATCCGCGGTGTAATGCCTTGCAGCAGACGTTCAATCTCATTAAAACGGCGTGGCTGTTTAATCATGGTTGCAACAATCGCTAATTTCCATTTGCCATTAATGACGTTCATGGCATTTTTAAGCGCCACAATAAACATCAAATTACATTGGTCATCTTCGCTTAATGTTTCAGCATTCTCTTTCATAAAATCAGCCATCTATCCTCCCATCTCGTCATAAAATTTAATCAAATGAAATCCTAAATTCACTATACAACAGTATAGTGATCTCGTTTTTTAACTCGCCTATAAATTACATCATTGCAAAAATAATCCAAGGTTATTGAATGATTTTAGTTACTGGTGCTACTGGCCAATTAGGGCGAAGTGTAGTGCAACAATTAAAGCAACAGCTACAAAACAATGAATTTGCTGTATTGGCGAGAAACTTAGAAAAAGCCAAACCTTATGTCAATGAACATATTGAAGTCCGTGAAGGAGATTTCAATCAACCTGAAAGTTTAGTCAAAGCCTTTCAGGATGTCGACAAGCTGCTTCTCATTTCAACGATGGAAATGAATCGCTTTGAACAACATAAGAATGTCATCGATGCTGCGCGTGAAGCAGGTGTTCAACATGTGTATTACACAGGTTTATCCATTCAAAATATTGAAAATTCAGCGGTGAAGGACTTGATGATCAGTCATTTTCAAACTGAAGATTATCTCAAAGCAAGCGGACTGAAATATACACTCCTACGCAACACCATGTATGCAGAAGCGATTCCACAAATTATCGGTGAACGGGTTATCGATACAGGCATCCAGCTCTCTGGAGGTGCGGGGAAAGTACCTTATGTGTTAAGAGCAGAGTTAGGAGAAGCAATAGCAAATGCCTTAATTCAAAATGATCATGAGAATAAGGTCTATGAGTTAGTCGGCAGCCAAACTTATAGCTATCAAAATATTGCTGATGAGCTGAGTCAACTCAAAACAATACCAGTTGAATATCACGATCTTACTGAAGAAGCCTATCAACAGTTCTTAAAAAGAATCGGTTTGCCCGAATTTCTGATCTATCTCACACATGGCACAGTTGTAGATATTAAACATCGACAGTATGAAGTTCAAAGCCAAGATTTAGAACAACTTTTAGGTCGTCCAAGCCAATCACTCAAATCAATGTTGGCGAGTTTATACGCTTAAAGAATTAAAAATATTCACATTTAAACATTATAGGTAAATACATGAAATTATTAGAAGCTTTACAGTGGCGTTATGCAACCAAACAAATGACTGGTGAAAAACTACCGCAAGAATTAGTCGATCAAATTCTTGAAGCTGCGCGTTTAGCACCGACCTCAGCGGGCTTACAACCGTTCCATATTATCTCGATCAGCAACCAAGAACTTAAAGAGAAAATTTCACCAGTTGCATTGAATCAACCGCAAATTACCCAGTCATCGCATCTTTTGGTATTTACGGCTTGGGATACGATTCCAGACGAGCGTATTGATGAACGCTATAACGCAATGAATCGTGAGCGTCATTTACCTTTAGATACGACCATGGATGTGGTGCAAAACTTAAAGAACCTGTTCTCGACGTTTACTGAAGAGCAGCAATACCACCATACTGCAAAACAGGCTCATATTGGTTTTGGTATGGCAATTGCGGCAGCAGCTGAGTTAGGTGTAGATGCAACGCCAATGGAAGGTTTTGATAAAGACGGTCTGGATGAATTATTAGGTTTAAAAGAAAAAGGCTTAATGTCTGTGGTGCTATTGGCACTAGGTCGCCGTAATCCTGAAAAAGATTGGTTAATTGGATTGAAGAAATTCCGTATTCCGCGTGAGGAGTTCGTCACTGATATCCAGTAAAATATTTCATTAGAACAAGAAGACAAAATAATAACTATTCGAGTTGACCGTCTATCTCCAGAAAGGCGGTCTTTTTGCATTTCTGAACATTGAACAAATCAAGTGCACAATTTTGATTCATGCACATTTTTGAATCTTTCCGACGACTTTTTTCCTAGCCCTCTTTTATATATCTCAAGAAAAGTTTTGGCACGTTTTCTGCATTTACTAAGTATTACCAATTCTTTTTTTTGTAATACCTAGAGGTGCTGCAGATGACGACAAATCAATCCAAACAATCGAAGCATCCCATCCTTCAATTCTTCATTGAACTGATGAGTGTCCGTGCGGGTTTACACCTACAACAATCTCAAAAACCTAAGGAGCTCAAACGTGCCTAAACAGAAGCTGGCGCGGATCAGCATCACCTTACCTGAAAATACATTGCAGGCTATGGATCAAAAAATTGTAGATCAACATTATGAAAGCCGATCTCAAGCCATTGTTGACATGATTAACCACCATTTGATCAATGACCTCGTCAGCCGAAATGAGGTCATGGTCGGTACTTTAACCTTACTGTATGACGTCAGTTTAAAGCCATTAAGAACACAGCTTATAGATTTACAGCAACAGTTTTTGACTCAGGTGATTAGTTCACTACATATCCAATTAGATGATGACAAAGTCATGCAGGTGATGTTGATGCAAGGGGTCAGCAGTGACCTAAAAGCCATCAGTGAGCAATTTAAAGCATTAAAAGGGGTAATTAAGGGGCATTTAGAGCTGATGGATGCAGTCATGCCACCTATTCCTCAAAATTCGGAACACGTATAAGGAGCACCGCCGTGCAGACATTATGGACTATACAAGATTGGCAACAGGCTTATACAAATCAAACTATTCAGTTGAATGACTTAAAGCGTTATGTTGCTGAACTCTGCAATGATGATCACGCTTGGATTTCAATAGCCAGTGCAGAGCAAATACAGGCGCAGATTGATGCATTGGTCCATCAGGATATCGCTGATCTTCCGTTATATGGCGTGCCATTTGCTGTCAAAGACAATATTGATGTTGCTGGATTTTATACCACTGCGGCGTGCCCAGACGCGGCTTATTTAGCAACGCAAGATGCAACCGTAGTGGCTAAGCTTAAATCTGCTGGTGCAATCGTGGTGGGCAAGACCAATCTAGATCAATTTGCCACGGGATTGGTTGGCGTACGTTCACCCTATGGGGCAGTAAAAAACAGTTTCAATCCGGATTATATCAGCGGTGGATCAAGCTCTGGCTCAGCGGTTGCAGTAGCAAATGGGTATGTACCATTCGCCCTCGGCACTGATACAGCAGGTTCTGGCAGAGTTCCCGCGGGTTTCAATAATATTGTCGGACTCAAACCAACCAAAGGCTGGTTTTCAGCCACAGGTTTAATCCCTGCATGTCGAAGTATTGATGTGATCTCAATTTTTGCAACTCAAGTAGAGGATGCTTGGACGGTAGCACAATTGATGCAAGGTTATGATGCGACCGATGCTTATTCAAGACAGCATCCGAGAACAGTCCCGACACAATTTTCGAAGGGCAAGATTGCAATCCCAGATCACTTAGAATTTTATGGTGATACTCAAAGTGAGCAAGCATTTCAAACAGCCATTGCTCGAATGAAATCGCTCGGATTTCAAGTTAAAGAGATTGATTTCACAGTATTTAATCAATTGGCTGCTGCATTGTATAACCGCTCATGGGTTGCGGAGCGTACGCATGCCGTCGAACACAAAGTTCGACGTGAGCAATGTCATCCGGTAATTAAGCAAATTATTGATCAAGCTGATCACTTCAATGCTGTAGATGTGATGCAAGATGAGTATCAGCGTGCAGAATGGGCTAGGCAGATCAATCTTCAATTAAAAAATTATGATGCGTTGATGGTGCCAACAGCTCCTACGATTTATCGCATTGCAGATGTTGAAGCAGATCCGATCCAAAAGAATTCGCATATGGGGGCTTATACCAATTTTGTTAATTTTGCTGATTTATCAGCATTGGCACTCCCAAATGTCATCCGTGATGATGGTTTGCCAAGTGGTATCACTTTAGTTGCTGGCGCTTGGATGGATCAAGCTTTGGCACACTTCGGTCAGCAATGGCAAGCGACTTCAGGATTAAATTTAGCAACGTCAAAGCAAGGTTATCAAATTCGTAAATCAATAGGATCTGAGCACACCGTTAAATTGGCAGTGGTGGGAGCACATCTTACAGGCATGCCGCTGAATTTTCAGTTAACGAGCAGACAAGCCACCTTGGTTAAAAAAACGCGTACTGCGCCGTATTACAAACTATTTGCTTTAAAAAATACTCAGCCACCTAAGCCGGGGCTACAACGAGATACATCAGGTCATTCTATTGAAGTGGAAGTGTGGGATATACCAAGAGCATTGTTCGGTGACATTGTCGCTGAGGTCCCAGCACCACTTGGTATTGGCAATGTACAACTCATTGATGGAACATGGGTGAAAGGCTTTATATGTGAAAAACATGCTTTAGCAGATGCACTTGATATCAGTCACTTTGGTGGATGGCGTGATTATATTCAAGCCTCAAATTTTACCAATACTAAATTTAAGTGCACGAGCATTGGTGAGGTGGTGCAATGAAAACGATGGTATGGGGAGTCATTGGAACTGCACTGTTATTCGTGGGTTGTGATAAAACCGCAAAAATTCCAGAACCAAGTCAACATGCTCAAGCAGAAAAATCAATGCAACCGATTCGGATTGGTTACAGTGATTGGCCGGGATGGGTGGCATGGCAGGTTGCTATTGAGAAAGGGTGGTTTAAAGAAGCTGGATTAAACGTAGAGTTTAAATGGTTTGATTATTCAGCCTCTATGAATGCTTTTGCAGCAAACCAATTGGATGCGGTTTCTGTTTCACATGGGGATAATTTGGTCATCGCCTCAGGTGGAACGCGTGGCATTATGATTTTAGCAACTGATTATTCATCAGGGAATGATGTCATTCTTGCAAAAGAGGGCATTCATAGTGTGGCAGATCTTAAGGGTAAAACGATTGCAGTCGAAAAAGGGCTAGTCGATCATAATTTATTGAATACCGCACTTTCAGATCAAAATATATCAGCCAATGAAATCAAACTAATTAATGCAGCAACCAACGAATTACCCCAAGTGTTTAGCAGCCAAGCTGTTGATGCCATTGCTGTATGGCAACCTGTAGCAAATCAAGCTTTAAAAAGCGTAGCTGGGTCCAAAATCATTTATAGTTCTCAAGATAAACCAGGATTAATCTATGATACGTTGACGGTAAATATGACGCATTTATCTAGGCATCAAGCAGAGTGGAAAAAAGTGCTACAAGTATGGGATCGAACCGTCAAATATATTCAAGACCCTGTGACGAGAAGCGATGCTTTGATGATTATGTCAAAGCGTGTTGGTGTAGAACCTGAGCAATATGAACAATTTATTCAAGGCACACATTTGTTGGATCTTGAGGAAAATCAAAAGGTATTTAAACGTTCTTCCACTTTAGATTCTATTTATGGATCAACTTATCATGTCAATAAGTTTAATCTTGAAAATGGAGTATATACGGTAAAACTAGATATTGATGGACTGATTTATCCAAAATTGGTTGAATCATTTAAATAAAAAAAGCCCAGTGCAGAGGGGCTTGCACTGGGCACAAAGTTGGACTGAATGATTGGTCGGTAGAGCAACAGACTTGCCTACCTTGTATGGATTAAGAATAGATAAAAATGAAAAAACTAGGAAACGGATTAAAATTATAAAATCAATCGTTTTATGCGATGAATGCATTAGCGTGTATGAAGTGTCTATAAATCAACAAAAAATCACATATTTTTCACGAATGAACAATTAACATCGAAGTTTAATGCGTATAAAAAAGGATCATGTGCGTTGTATACAACAGCTGACATTTCTAGAATTATTGAAATGGCATGGGAAGATCGGACACCCTTTGAAGCCATTCTGCTGGAATACGGATTAAACGAAAGTGCAGTTATTCGATTGATGCGACAACAATTAAAAAAAAGTAGTTTTGAAATGTGGCGTAAACGTGTTGCGGGGCGGAATACCAAGCATCTTCACAAGCGCTCACCAGATATTTTAAGAGCTTACTGTATTCGACAATATAAACCGAAGTAGGCCTATTGGGAGATAAAGCTTTGCGTATTTTAAAACAACGAAAATGGTGGATTCTCATTCTGCTCATTTCGATGGGTGGGATATATTTCATTTTCCGTTGGTGGCAAGGTCCTGTTGTCGAAACTTACCTAATCGAAGAAAAACCACTGATTCAAACAGTGGTTGCTTCAGGTCGTGCTGAAAATGTAGCACGTAGTGAAATTGGGAGTGAAATTTCGGGTGTGGTCATTGAGCGACGCGTGCAAGAAGGTCAACGAATAGCAGCAGGAGATGTACTGTTAATTATTCAATCTGATGATTTAAAAGCACAAGTCCGTGAAGCAGAAGTTGCGCTAGAGGAATTGCGGAAAATTCGCTATCCACAAGCGCAGGTTGAATTGAAAACGGCAGAATTCCAATTACAACAAGCCAGTCGCGAAGCAAGACGTCGTCAGCAAACGGAACCGGGAGTGCTTTCTGTTGAAGAAAAAGAACAAGCTTTAGAAGCTGAACGCTTAGCCAGAAATCAATTATCTGCGGCAAAACTTAAGGCGCAAAGCCTTGCTCCAGGTCAAGTGGAAGAAAAAACCTTAAGCGAAAGATTAAATGCGCTACGTGCCCAATTGGCAAAAAGTGAAATTCGGGCACAAGTATCGGGTACGATCTTGACGCGTGAAGTCGAAAAAGGGGATGCGATTCAACCTGGAAAGGTGCTCTTTACAGTCGCAGTTGATAGTCCAACGCAAATTAAAGTGGCGGTGGATGAGCAAAATTTACCTTATCTGAAATTAGGTCAAAAAGCGGAAGTGATTGCAGATGCTTATCCAGAGCAAGCATTTCCAGCTGAAGTTAACTTTATTGCACCTAATATTGATCCTCAACGTGGTACGGTTGAAGTCAAATTGGCGGTGAACTCTGTACCCAATTTTTTGAAGCAAGATATGACGGTCTCAGTGAATGTCGAAACAGCACGTCGAAATAAAACCAAAGTAATAGCCAATGACGCGCTTATTGACCCTTCAACCACGCAAGCTGAAGTTATGGTGGTAAGAGAGGGCAAGGTCCAACGTCAATCTGTAAAATTAGGGTTGCGTGGGACTGCCATGTCTGAAATCTTATCAGGGTTGGATCACAATGATCAGGTCGTTATAAAGCCTGATCAAGTAAAAGCGGATCAGCGTGTCAGAACTAAGCAGGTACAAGCACTTTGAAGATGAAGCGTTTATGGACCAATTGGCTCATCGCTGTTGGGTTTTTACGCGAGGGTCGCAGTCAAACACTGATGATTATTGGTGGTGTTGCTATTGGTGTTGCCGTTATTGTCTTTATTAGTGCATTAATTCAGGGGCTTCAGTCCAATTTGATTGAGCGTACGTTGGGTACTCAGGCACATATTAGTTTACATGCACCAGATGAGGTCAATCGCGTCGTTAAAGTGCCTGAGGGCGTAGCACACATCATCCATGAAGATCAAAGGGCTCAAAGACTCAAGTCGATCAATAACTGGCAAGAAGTTCTTGAAAATCTAGACAATATCAAGACGCTCAATGCCGTTTCTCCCATGGTTTCAGGGCCTGCACTGGTAAAACGGGGGGAAGCGATTCAGTCAGTTGCGATTATGGGGATTGATTTACCACGGTATCAACGTATTGTACCTTTGCAAGAGTATCTAAAAACTGGTCAGCTTCGTTTAAAAGCAGATGATGTACTCATCGGAAGTGAGTTGGCCAAAGACCTTGGTGTGCGCGTAGGCAGTAAAATTCGCGTTGATAACGGTCAAGATATTAACGCCGTCATGAATGTAACGGGTATTTTTGAACTCGGGGTCAAAGAACTAGACTCACGCTATATGTATATCGATCTAAAGCGGGCACAGTCTTTATTGGGTTTGCCGGGTGGGGTTACCATTATTGATCTTCGTATTTCTGATATTTTCTCCGCAGATCAGGTCGCAACTCAAATTCATCGTCTCACTGGATTAAAAGCTGAAAGTTGGATTGAAAGTAATGCGCAATTGATGAATGCGATTTCAGCGCAAAGTCTTTCAACCAATATGATAATTATATTTGTTGGAATATCTGTTGCATTTGCGATCGCTAGCGTACTCTCCATTACAGTGGTACAGCGTACACGTGAGATCGGAATCTTGCGTGCGACAGGTGCGAGCCGTGAACAAATTTTGATGATCTTTCTCATTCAAGGTGCGATTTTCGGCTTACTTGGTTCTATTGTTGGAATCCTGACCAGTTATGCATTGGTTTGGTCATTTAATGAATTTGGCCCAGGATTATTTTACATTCCAATTTCACCTTATTTGATTGGATCAGCTTTATTACTTGCAACATTGAGCGGTTTAATTGCAGCGGCGATTCCTGCCCGTCGTGCAGCGCGTTTAGATCCTGTGGAGGCAATCCGTCATGTCTAATCATGATGAAGTACTGCGTTTAGAGGCTTTGAAAAAGTCTTATAACATTGGACAACCAAATGAAATTGAAGTGCTGCATGGGATTGATTTTGCGATACATCGTCAAGATTTTGCTGCGTTAATTGGACCTTCTGGTTCAGGTAAGAGTACGTTATTAAATATTTTAGGTTTACTCGATCAACCCACCAGTGGTGAAATTTATTTACTTGGTCAACCAACCAGTCAAATGGAAGATCAACAAAGAACGGAATTGCGTGGAAAGAGCATAGGATTTGTGTTTCAGTTTCATCATTTGATTCAAGCGTTCACCGTTATTGAGAATGTTTTGATGCCTCTAATGTTGGCGCATGGCAAACCCAATCAACAAGCTTTGGATCGAGCACATGATTTGTTAAAAGCGGTAGGATTGAGTCAATTTGCACAACGAAAAGCCAGTCAACTTTCTGGTGGGCAGCAACAACGTGTCGCAATCGCCAGAGCTTTAATCACTCAGCCTGCTTTACTCCTCGCTGATGAACCTACAGGTAATCTAGACAGTCAAACAGCGAGCGAAGTCTTTGAGCTGTTTCGTGAAGTAAATGAGCAACAAAATTGTGCGGTATTGTTAGTGACCCATGATCCACGATTATCCGCTACATGTGATCGAACCATTCAACTGGTAGATGGGCGAATTGAACGTGATGAAATGATGTCGTGATTAAACCAAGGCTGCATTTAAAATGGTGTGGTCAAAAGGATTGATGTTGCATGCTTTATCCTGACCGTTTGTGTGATCAGGATATAGCGCCTTATTTAGAATGACTGACCTTGGTCATTCTTGGAATTTTAGGTAAGTCGGCGAGTGCTGGATCAAGTTCATCTTCTTCAGCATGTACCAAAGCATCTACACGTTGTCTTAAATATTTAAATTTTTCAGTGAGCATCAATTCATGCTGACGTGGTCTTGGTAGATCAACCTCAATGATTTCCTTAATTTCGCCAGGATTGGCCTTCAATGCCACAATCCGATCGGCCAGTAAAATCGCCTCGTCCATATCGTGTGTCACAAAAATAATCGTGATATCGATATTGGCCCAAAGATCGATCAGATGCTTTTGCATTTTTTGACGCGTATGAGGATCTAAAGCTCCAAAGGGTTCATCCATTAAGAGAATTTTTGGCTGATTCACGAGCGCGCGAGCGATGGCAACGCGTTGTTTCATCCCTCCAGAAAGTTCATGAGGGTATTGCTGCTCAAATTTTTCAAGTCCGATAATGTTGATCCATTCGCGGGCTTGCGCCTCAGCTGTAGCATTGCTGGCACCTCGCATGAGTGGACCAAACATGACATTTTCTTTTACCGTTTTCCATGGAAACAGTGTGTAGCCTTGGAAAACCATGCCACGCTCTGGACTCGGTCCGGTGATGGTTTCACCGTCTACCAGTAATTCACCACTGGTATATGGATCAAGACCTGCCACAATACGGCTAAAGGTAGACTTACCGCATCCTGAAGGACCAATAACACAGATAAATTCACGTTTATGAATTTTTAAATCTAAAGCATTTAAAATGGTGCGCTCAGTTTTTCCGTGGCTAAATTTCTGGGTGAGATTTTTCGCTTCTAAAATGACGGGACGAGCGTAAATTTTGTCAAAGTAAGCGCGGGCATCAAAATCTGAGGGTTGAATTAGTGAAGACATTAGCGAGCTCCCGTTTTCCATTTAAATAAGTGCTGTCCAAGTTTCATTAAAATCACGTCGCAAATCAGACCAATCAAACCGATAATCAAAATTGCGGCGAAAACATTGTCAAAGTTTTGATAGCGAGCTTGTTGAGTGATGAACCACGTGATACCGGATGTACTTCCTATGAGTTCCGCAACGATTAAATAGGTCCAAGCCCAACCTAAAAGTACACGAAGGTTTCGATAAATTTCTGGGAGTGCAGCAGGGATGACCACATAAAATAAACTTTTGATTTTATTGGTTCCTAAGGTGAATCCAGCTTCAATAAGACTGCGGTCGACCAGACGGGTGGTATTGGCAATAATCAGAATTTGTTGGAACAAGGTACCAATCACAATAATGGCAATTTTAGGTGCGTCATTAATGCCCAAAATCGCAACAGCAAGAGCGCCAAAGGCTGGTGCAGGCAGATAGCGAAAGAACTCTACAAAAGGTTCAGTTAACTGAGAAATTTTATGAGAAAAACCGCAAAGAATACCCAAAGGAATCCCGATCAAAGAAGAAATAAAAAATGCGGTAAACACCAGTTTAATGCTGTGCCATAAACTTTCATGAAACCATGGTGCATTTGCTTGAGCGGGTGGCGTTGTAAATGCGGTCACTAAGGCTGTAGCGACTTCATCTGGTGCGGGTAGGTAAATGGGATTGACCAAAATTCCCCGAGGTGGTGGCAGTCCTTGATCGACTGCCAATTGCGCTTCAGCATAATAATCTTCTCTACTGACACGGCTATCGAGTTGTAAAAATGTTGTGCTACCAGAATCTGTGATTTGAACTTGGGGATGCCAAATAAAAGGCAAATAACTCACTGCACACCAGATTAAAATTGGAATTAAAAACGATCCAAAACCAAGCAAAAATTTATGCTTTTGACTCAATTCTCGTGCAACATAGCTCATCGTTGCCACCTCAGTAATACAAAAAATAAAATTCGTATGATTAGGTTGCAAAATCGATGCCATTTTCGAAGCGTGCTTTAAAAGCGCTAAATTTTTAAGTTTTCATTCATTTTTCTTATGTACATTCTTTCAATATCAAGGTTTCGATCATCAAAATATGATGGAGAATTACAACTCTTCACTTGATGGTGATCACTATCACGTTTTAAATGCAGATAGAAAAGATGAGAGCCTGCTTAAATGAGATCGGCTAAATTTGCGACATTCTTAGCATGTATGTTCATGTTCCAAAGCCTTTGGAATGTGGCGGCGGCTTTTTGTGTTCATGAAAGCGACTCAACATCGACACAAAGTTTTCACTTTGGTCATCATCAACCTGTACTTTGCCAAGCCGATCTTTCAAATAAAAGTCCGAAGTCCCAAATTGAAAAAGGCTTCGTGCTTGGTGATGATCAAAGCGTGACGCTAGAAGAAAAAGCGCAAATCGATGTTTTGGATCATCAAGATCATCTGCCGTCAATGTCTCAGTTTATTCTTGCTGTAAACGAGAATTTGCCTTCATCACAACACATCGAAAAGATTTACCAAAATCACTTTCTTTGGATTAATGCCTATCAATCGCCTCATTTAGGTAAAATCCCTCCGCCTCCTGAATTAACCCCGCTATTGGTGGGGTAGCCTAAAAATTTCCCACCACTTATTTTTAAATTAGTGGGAAATTCATATGTCTTTTAAATTAAAACATTCCATTCGATTATGGCTGGTTTTAGGTTCGCTTAGTTTGGGTGCAAATGCTCAAGCAATGACAGTCAATTCGCTTGAACAAGCACTCGTTCAAGTGTCTCAATATCAACAATCAGAACATATTTGGCAGCAACGACAACAAATGTCAGAACTTGCTGTTAAGCAAAGTCGACTTTGGCAAAACCCGTCCATCAATCTCTCTCGAGATGGTTTTGGTTCGAGTCAAGATCAAGAATTGAGTCTTGGTATTAGTCAGCCGATCGACATTTTTGGTCAAAGACGGATTCAAAAAAATATAGCGCGTTTGGCTGGGCAACAAAATGAATTGCAAGAAAAGTTGTGGGAAGCACAAAGCCAATTAATCGTGAAGTATGCTTGGTCACAGTTTTTAATTTCGCAATCTGAAGCACAAATTCAAAAGTCTCAACTGCAAGTCAGTCGTGAAACTTTAGACAGCGCTAAAAAACGATATCAGGCAGGAAGCATAGCCTTGGTTGAGTATGAACGAGCGCAGATTGAAGCGGCAGAAAATGAACGCAATTATCAGCAAGCCATTTTAAATAAAGAAATTGCAAAACGTAATCTTTCTAATCTCTGGGGAGAAACTGAAGCAGAGGTGAAGGTTGATTCAAATCGGATTTATTGGCCTGACCAAGTTGAACAGAATGTTCAAAATTATATTTCTGCAGGTTATTTAGAAAAGCTTTATGCACTCAATGTTGTGCAGGCTAATCAACGAATTGAGCAGCTTAAAATTAGAGCAAAACCAAATCCAAACTTGAATGTAGGGATGACGCGAACAAAAGCGCCCAATGAGACAAACGATACTAGTTTATCTGTGGGTGTCGATATTCCGTTCAATATTTTTAATCGTCAACAATACCAAATTCCGCTTGCACAACGTCAGCAATCTCTACTTGAGCGTCAACAACAAAGAGAACTCAAACAACAAATTTTAGAGATTGCAAACTCATTTCATCAGGTGCGTGGCTTAAAACTGCAGTATGACGCTGTACTGAGACAAAAAGACTTGTCTGAAAAAGTACAGATGCGCTCTTTGCTCGGTTTTAAAAATGGAAAACTTTCAATCACTGAGGTGCAACAAGCAACGACACAATTACAAAATATTCGGCTCAGTCAAATTCAGCTCTTAAGAGAGGCATGGCAAACCGCACTAGCTGCTGAGGCATTAAGTATCGGTATTAGTTATGAACAAATTAGTCGTTCAGATGCCTATACCCAATTACTCAAAGAGGCTGTGTCACAGTCAGAAAATTTCATCAATATAGGGGCAGAATAAAATGAGATCTATACAACAAGGAAAAATAAACCAAGCATTCCTCATCGCCCTCATTATTGGGGTGACGATAGTTATCGGGATTTGGATTTTTTTCAAAGATAATAAGAAAACAGCAATTGTTGAGAGTGAAGAGCAAGCTGAAATGTCGAATGGCGCAGAAGCTGAGCATGCAGAAGAAGATGAGATTGAACTCACATCTAAACAGCTAGTCGAACATAGTATAAAAATAGAATCAGCTCAATTAGGTGCAATTCCGCGATACACAAACTTGCCTGCAAAATTGATGGTAAATACAGATCAACAAGCGCATATTTCCCCTAATTTTGCTGGTCATGTTGAACAAGTGAATGTAGCACTGGGACAAGAAGTAACTAAAGGTCAAGTACTTGCAGTATTAAGTGTCCCAGAGCTCATTGACCAACAAGCGAATTTGAGAATGGAGCAATCCAATTTAGATTTGGCACGCCAAGATTTGCAACTTGAACAACGGATGTGGTCGCAGGGGATCTCCGCAAAACAGGATTTGCAACGTGCTGAAAATGCATATCGTCAAGCACAAATCACAGTGCAAAGTGCCAATGCACGTTTACAAGCTTTGGGAGCTTCAGCAGGTTCTAATGGTCGTTTTACCATTCGTTCGCCTATCTCGGGCGTGATCAGCCAAAAAGACATTGTGGTGGGTGAAAATGTGCAACTTGCAGATCAGATTTTCATCATCGAACAATTAAAAGATTTATGGCTCGAATTTGTGCTACCTGCAGATGCGAGTAATCAAATTGGTGCACAACAAAATATTCAATTCAAATCTTTACAGTCAGGTCAGACTTATACAGCAGTTGTGCAATCGTTAACGTCGCAAGCAGATGCGCAGACTGGTCGCTTGATTGTTCGCGCTAAAGTTCAAGGAAAGGCAAGTGAGTTAAGGCCAAATTTGATGGTAAATGTTGAACTTCAAAGACCTGATGCATCGAATGTATTACGCGTTGCAAAAAATGCAGTGCAACAAATCGGGGGTAAATCAGCAGTATTTATTGTTACAGAACAAAAAAATGGAAAACTCCACTTTAAAGCGCAACCCATTGAAGTAGGTGAAATGTCTTCAGATGGTCAATGGGCAGAAATTAAGTCTGGTCTTCAGACGGGGCAAAAATATGTCAATCAAGGCAGCTTCTTACTGAAATCGGAGTTAGAAAAAGGAGAAGCTGACCATGGGCACTAATCATGACATGCCGAAGGCTGAAGGGCTATTTGAGCGAATTATTCAGTTTTCAATTCAACAAGCGATTTGGATCATGCTGTTTGCTTGTGCTTGGATTGCTGTTGGTGTTTATAGTTATCAAAAATTGCCAATTGATGCAGTTCCAGACATTACCAATACACAGGTTCAAATTAATACCCAAGCCAATGGATTTACTGCGCTCGAAGTTGAGCAACGCATTACGTATCCAATTGAAAATGCCATGGCGGGGATACCAGATCTTGAATTAACACGTTCGATCTCTAGGTATGGTTTATCTCAGGTCACCATTGTCTTCAAAGATGGCACTGATATTTACTGGGCACGTCAACAAATTAATCAGCGTGTGCAAGAGGTTCAATCCGAATTACCTGATGATATCGCACCTACCATGTCTCCAGTATCTACGGGACTGGGTGAAATTTATCAATGGGTATTAAAAGCAGACCCGAAGGCTAAAAAGCCTGATGGTGCTTCATACACAGCAATGGATTTACGCGAAATTCAAGATTGGATCGTGCGTCCACAATTGCAACGCGTAAAAGGCGTTGCTGAGGTGAATAGTATTGGAGGATTCAATAAAACATATGTTGTTTCGCCAGACTTGAATCGTATGCAACAACTACAAGTCAGTTTGACGCAACTTCAACAAGTACTTACTGAGAACAATGAAAATCGTGGAGCAGGATTTATTGAAGATGGAGGTCAACAACTTACAGTACGAGTTCCTGGAACACTGAATACGATACAGGATATTGAAAGTACAACGGTGGTTACCTTAAATGGAAATCCTGTCCGTGTTTCAGATATTGCTTCAGTGTCGATTGGACATGATCTTAGAACAGGCGGAGCGACCTATAACGGAGAAGAAACCGTACTCGGCATCGCCATGATGATGATGGGTGAAAACAGCCGTAGTGTTGCACAAGCTGTTGATCAAAAAATTCAAGAAATTCAAACCACACTGCCCGAAGGCGTAAAAATTGAAACTGTTTACGATCGTACCACCTTAGTCGAGAAAGCCATTAAGACAGTTCAAAAGAACTTAGTCGAAGGGGCGATTTTGGTGATTGTGATTTTATTCATTTTCTTGGGAAATATTCGAGCAGCTTTAATTACAGCATGCGTGATTCCACTTTCGATGTTATTTACATTATCAGGTATGGCACAGCAGAAAATTAGTGCCAACCTTATGAGTTTAGGTGCGCTAGATTTCGGAATTATTGTAGATGGGGCGGTGGTATTTGTCGAAAACTGTATTCGCCGATTAGCTCATGCCCAAGAACAGTTAAGACGACCTTTAACACGTTCAGAGAGATTTAAAGAAGTATTCCTTGCTGCTCGTCAAGCGCGCCGTCCTTTAATTTTTGGTCAAACGATTATTTTAGTGGTGTACTTGCCCATATTTGCTTTAAGTGGTGTTGAAGCAAAAATGTTTCACCCTATGGCACTCACCGTAGTATTAGCTCTTATTGCTGCGATCATTTTATCCATTACTTTTGTTCCTGCTGCAGTGGCTTTATTTGTAACAGGTGAAGTAAAAGAAACTGAAAGTAGATGGATGTTATGGTTAAAGAAAAAATATCTAAAAGCATTAGATATGACTTATTTATATCGAATGGTCATGTTAACACTCGCAGT
This sequence comes from Acinetobacter sp. DSM 11652, assembly GCF_900109815.1. Taxonomy (NCBI): domain Bacteria; kingdom Pseudomonadati; phylum Pseudomonadota; class Gammaproteobacteria; order Moraxellales; family Moraxellaceae; genus Acinetobacter; species Acinetobacter sp. DSM 11652. The sequence continues at coordinate 228,518 of NZ_FOBK01000002.1, read as the reverse complement.
TAGTATTTTGGTTTTAACAGGGTTGTTGGCGACACGTCTAGGAAGTGAATTCGCACCGCAATTAAGCGAAGGTGATTTTGCTATTCAACAAATGCGTTCACCCAGTACCAGCTTAGAAGAATCATTAAGAATGCAGGAAATGACTGAGAAACTTTTGCTTCAAAATTTTCCAGAAATTAAAAATGTTTTCGCACGAACGGGTACTGCTGAAGTGGCTACAGATGTGATGCCACCCAATATCTCAGATGGATTCATCATGTTGAAACCTCGCCAAGAGTGGCCGAATCCCAAAGAAAGCTTAGATGATTTAAGGTCACGTATTGAAACTTTTTTGGAGACTTTGCCTGGTAACAATAGTGAATTTTCTCAACCCATTGAATTGCGTTTTAATGAGCTCATTTCTGGAGTCCGCAGTGACATAGGTATAAAAATTTTTGGCGATGATATGCAGGTGTTAAATAATGAAGCTGCCAAAATTGCCAAGATTGTGCAAAAAATCAGTGGCAGTACCGCAGTCAAAGTAGAACAGACTTCAGGTTTACCCTTATTAAATATAGACGTAAATCGTTCTTTAGCAGCGCAATATGGTCTTTCGGTTCGTGAAATACAAAATTTAGTCGCTTCAAGTATCGGTGGTCAACAAGTCGGTGAAATTCTACAAGGCGACCGCCGTTTTGATTTTGTTATTCGACTTACTGATCAAGATCGGACAGTCATGGGGATTGCACAATTACCCATACAACTCCCCAATGGTGGGACAGTAAGACTGGCAGATGTGGCTACAGTTTCAAATATTGATGGTATGAATCAGGTGAGTCGTGAAAATGGCAAGCGTAGGATTATTGTGACGGCAAATGTTGAAGGGCGAGATCTTGGTTCATTTGTCCAAGAGTTGCAATCTAGCCTCACGACATATGCATTACCGAGCGGCTATTGGATTGAGTATGGTGGGCAGTTCGAGAATTTGGCATCTGCCAAAGCTAGAATGACTATCGTGATTCCATTGGCTTTGATTACGATTTTTATCCTGCTGATGGCTGTATTCAAAAATATAAGAGAAAGTTTATTGGTCTTCACGGACGTACCCTTTGCTCTCACGGGGGGAGTCTTATTTTTATGGTTACGTGATATTCCCATCTCAATGTCTGCGGGTATTGGTTTTATCGCTTTATCAGGTGTCGCTGTTCTGAATGGACTGGTTATGTTGACCTTTATTAAGGAGCTAAGAAGTGAATACAGTTTAAAAGATGCCATTTGGCAAGGTGCAATGTTGCGATTACGTCCTGTGCTGATGACTGCTTTTGTGGCGTCTTTAGGATTTGTTCCAATGGCGCTCGCTACAGGTACGGGTGCCGAAGTACAGCGACCGCTTGCGACAGTGGTTATCGGTGGAATTATTTCATCCACCATACTGACGCTACTACTTTTACCTGTATTGTATAGGTGGATGAATCAAGCAAAAGCAGAACAATAAATTAAACAATAGCATTACGTATATGAATCAGATTCTCTCGTTGTTTTACGTAGGGGATCTGATGAGGAGTATAAAATGGGTAGTTCGCATAATCATGATCACAGTCATGTGGAGGTCAGTAAAGACAACGCAAAGAAACTAACTTTTGCTTTAGCCTTAACCACGACATTTTTAATTATTGAAGTTGTTGCTGCATTTATTACTCAAAGTTTAGCTTTGCTGTCAGATGCTGCACATATGTTTACTGATGCTGCTGCTCTAGCCATCGCGTTGGTTGCAATTAAGATTGGTCAAAAGCCTGCAGACAATAAGCGAACTTTTGGTTACCAGCGATTTGAAATTTTGGCAGCACTATTTAATGCGGTGATGTTATTTATCGTTGCAATTTATATTTTGATAGAAGCGATTCATCGATTAAGTAATCCTCCTGAAATTCAGAGTGTTGGAATGATGATAGTCGCCGTCATTGGCTTAATCATTAATTTAATTTCGATGAAGATTCTTTTTTCGAGTAGTAAAGATAGCCTCAATGTCAAAGGGGCATATCTAGAAGTATTAAGTGATGCACTTGGTTCTGTAGGTGTGATCATCGGTGCTGTGATTATTTATTTTACAGGCTGGGTACTTATTGACACGATTATCGCAGTCCTGATCGGATTTTGGGTCTTACCACGTGCTTGGATTCTCGCCAAGCAAAGTGTAAATATCCTACTTGAAGGTGTGCCTGATGAGATTGATATTGAAAAGCTCCGTACAGATTTATTATCGCTTGAAGGAGTTAAGGACATTCACCAATTAAAAGTTTGGGCGATCACATCCAAAAAAGTCATGCTCACAGTTCATTTGGTTGCACCGAATGTCGATCCTAAACGTTTACATCAACAAGCTTTTGAAATGTTAAGTCATGATCACCATATTACTGAAATGACCTTGCAGATAGAAGATGATGCATATCACCATGAACTAGAACATCAGCATTAAAAAAAGCCCCGAAAAGCGCTTTTTTACATATAGAGAATTTAAATTGATCTACACAGATTCAAGTGTTGCGGTTTGGGTTGAAGTGTGCAGCCCATTCGTTGATGACTTACGGTATTGAGCACCACGATGATCATCTGGAAGTAATGGTCCATGACCAAACAACTTTTCTCTCAGTGTCCCCTTGGTATATTCTGTAGGGTAAACACCGCGACGTTGTAACTCAGGAACGACGTATTCGACCACGTCTTCAAAAGATTGATGTGCCAAAATATAAGCCAAATTGAATCCATCAATGCCAGTTTCATCCACCCATTCTTGAAGACGATCGGCTACTGTGCTTGGTGAGCCGACAATCACGGGGCCATTTCCACCTACACTGGTCCATTTTGCAATTTCTTCAATGGTCCAAACTTTATCTGGATCTGCTTCTACGTAAGATTGCAACATAGACTGAATGGCATTGGTATGAATATATTCAACCTGGTCTGTAGCTTTGAATTGTGAAAAATCTACACCAGACCACCCTGAAGCGAGTGTTAATCCACCATCATAACTACCGTAAGATTGATACTCTGCAAATTTAGCCTGTGCTTTTTCGTCAGTTTCATCGACCACAATCGCAAGCATCGTATAGATTAAAACAGCGTTTGGATCTTTACCTTCTTCAATAAGATTATGGCGAATTCCTTGTGCTAACTTTTTTACAGCAACTTTCGTTGGTGCAGATATAAATACGCATTCTGCATTTTGACTGGCAAATTTTTGTCCACGCTTTGATGCACCTGCTTGGTATAAAACAGGTGTGCGTTGCGGAGAAGGTTCACAGATATGAATACCTGGCACGCTAAAATATTTACCTTCATGTTGGATTGGATGAACTTTGGTGTGATCCGCAAAAATACCAGCGGCTTTGTCGCGTCGTACCGCATCATTTTCCCAAGAACCTTCCCAAAGTTTATATAAAACTTCCAGATACTCGTCTGCAATATCATAACGATTGTCGTGACTCACTTGGGTTTTTAAACCTAAGTTTTTAGATCCGCTTTCTAAATATGAAGTCACAATATTCCAACCCGCGCGACCTTTGGTGAGATGATCCAATGTGCTCATACGTCGTGCGAAGGGATAAGGATGTTCGAATGAAATAGAGGTGGTTACACCAAAGCCTAAATGTTGGGTGACTGCTGCCATTGCTGGAACAATCTGAATTGGATCATTCACAGGAACTTGAACAGCACCATTTAAAGCATGTTGAGCCGATTGATGATACACATCATAAATACCCAAAACATCTGCAAGAAAAATACCGTCAAAAATACCTTTTTCTAATATTTTTGCTAAATCAGTCCAATATTCCAAATCTTTATATTCTGTAGAGCGATCGAGCGGATGACGCCATAAGCCTGGGGACTGATGTGCAATGCAATTCATTTCAAAAGCATTAAATCGTATATGTTTAGTCATAATGAAAATATAAAATAATTAAATGTTTATATTCTGATTATATGAAATATCATACTTATTATTTAATGAGAAAAACTGCAATATACATAATAAAAAAATAAATGATTTGATTATGTTTGAAATCAGATTAGTAAATAAAATAATCGTATAAAAAATTAAAATAATTAGTGCTAATTTAATTTTATTCAATTTTTTTTGAAGAGAATAAAATGACCGCACAAATAGATATAAAATTGCATGAAGCTGAAATTTCAAAAGAATTCTACCAAATTCATCAGCCAGCGCATGTGATTAAGACAGATCAAGAAGCGATTCAAATCGCACAACAGCTCGCTGAAGATTTTGCAAAGGAAGCCTCCATTCGTGATCATGAACGCCGTTTACCTTTGAGTGAAATTAACAAGTACTCTCAATCAGGGCTTTGGGCAATTAACATTCCAAAGCAATATGGCGGTGCAGGAGCGAGCTACAAGACTCTCGCTGAAGTTGTTAAAACCATTTCTAGCGCTGATCCATCACTAGGTCAAATCGCACAAAATCATTGGGTGTTTCTAGAGCATATCCGTTTAGATGCCACCGAAGAACAAAAACAATTCTTTTTTAAAGCAGTACTGGGTGGAGAGCGTTTGGGGAATGCTTTCTCAGAAAAAGGGTCTAAGACGGTTGCCGATCTCACCACAAAAATCGAATTTGATGCTTCTGGCAATGGGATTGTGAATGGACAAAAATTCTTTGCGACTGGAGCTTTACTGGCACACCGCATTCCAGTTGTTGCGATTGATGCTGAAGGAAAACCATTTGCTGCAATCGTGCCACAAGGGACAGAAGGTGTAAAAATTACCAATGATTGGAGTGGGTTTGGTCAGCGTACAACGGTCAGTGGATCAGTCGAATTAAACAACGTTAAAGTAGATGCAAAATATATCGTTCCAATTTATCAAGCTTTTGTAAGACCGACAGCAGCTGGAGCAATTTCTCAATTTATTCAAGCTGCTGTAGATGCTGGGATTGCACGTGGTGCGATTCAAGAAACGATTCATTACGTTCGTAACTTTGCACGTCCATGGATTGATTCAGGTTTAGATAAAGCAAGTTCAGATCCATATACCATTGCCAATATTGGTGAATTGAAAATTAAGCTGCGTGCTGCTGAAGCCGTTCTGGATTTGGCAGGATTAGCGATTGATTTAGCACTTGCTGAACCGATCGAAGATCATATTAATGAAGCAACATTGCTCGTGGCTGAAGCAAAAGTCTTAACGACTGACATTGCGATTTTAGCAGCGAATAAACTATTTGAGCTTTCTGGCACGCGTTCGACCTTATCAGAATTAAATTTAGATCGTTATTGGCGCAATGCCAGAACACACACTTTGCATGATCCCGTGCGTTGGAAATACAACATTGTAGGAAATTATTTTCTAAATGATGTCCCACCACCACGTCATCCATGGAGCTAAGGAGAAATTTATTATGACTATATTAAATCAGAATGAAGAACTTTCACTTGGTGCCAACTATGAAGAGGTTGCAGCAAAGTTTCGACCGATTTTTAAGCGGATTGCAGAAGGGGCCGTTCAACGAGAAACCGATCGTGATTTGCCTCATGAACAAATTAAATGGTTAAACGATGTAGGTTTTGGTGCATTACGTGTACCAAAAAAATATGGCGGTGCAGGTTTTACCCAACAGCAACTTTTCCAAATCTTAATCGAGTTGGCGACAGCGGATTCAAATATTGTGCAAGCTTTACGTGGACATTTTGCATTTGTCGAAGACCGTTTAGTGGCCCATAAAGATCAATCACAAGCGTTTTGGTTTAAGCGATTTGTAAATGGTGAAATCGCAGGAAACGCTTGGACAGAAGTCGGTAATGTTGAGATAGGCGACGTCATTACCCGAGTGAAACAAAATCAACAAGGCGAATATGAAGTTTCAGGAGAAAAGTTCTATTCTACAGGTACTATTTTTGCCGATTGGATTGATCTTTTTGCCTATGATGAGACCACTGATCAGCATGTGATTGCAGCGGTCTCAACTAAAGCTAATGGAATTAAAGTACATGATGATTGGGATGGATTTGGTCAAAAAACCACTGGAAGCGGGACGCTAAAAATCAACCAAGTGTCGATTGAACGAGATCATATTTACCCGTTTGATCAGCGTTTTAAATATCAAACAGCTTTTTATCAAGTTGTACATCTAGCAACACTGACCGGCATCGCATTTTCTGCGGTGGAGACCTTTAGTGAGGAAGTGCGTAAGCGTACTCGAATCTTTAGCCACGGGAATGCTGATCTTGTCCGTGATGATGCTCAGATTCTACAAGTGATTGGTAAGGCATCTTCCCAAGCATTTGCCAGTCAAGCCATTACTTTAAAAACAGCTGCAGCACTGGATGATGCATATTTAAGTCACTTTAATGCTTCATCTGAAAAAGATCATGAGATTAACCAAATTGCGGAACTAGAATCTGCTCAAGGGCAGGTAGTCATTTCAGATCTTGTACTTGATTTAACAACTAAACTATTCAATAGTTTGGGTGCTTCAGCCAGCGCTTCGTCGAAGCAGTTAGATCGTTTCTGGCGTAATGCAAGAGTTGTATCCTCACATAATCCGATTATTTATAAGGAGAAAGTGGTGGGTGCTTTTGTCGTGAATCAAACTGAATTGCCATTTGTATGGCAAATTGGTAATAGTCCTTTGGCGAAACACTTGAAAGCTCAAGTGGCTTAATTGATGTAATTTCGATGATGCTGCTAAGAAGGTCCTGTTAAGGACCTTTTTACTAGGTTCTTAAATAAGAGTCTAATAGCCTAAGCGATTTAGATAGATCACTTTAAAAAACACTAAAAAAAGACACTAAAGAATAGTGTCTTAACGATTTAAAGCGAGCTTAAGAAGCCTTATCTGTTTGCAGAAGCCCTGATTCATCAACTTTACCGATACGCCATTGATAAGGGGGCAACGCACCATTTACGCTAAAGTCTCCGACAATTCGATCTTTATAAATTCTTGGGTTGTGTGATGCGAGCGTACGAATATTTCGCCAGAAACGATCTAAAGCTAAGTTTTTATCAGTGGCTGATGCTCCTAGAGCATCAAAAATGATGGTCGAAGCATTTAATGCAAGTGTGGTGATAATGGTTTGAGATTGAGCAACCTCTAATTCTGCTATGGCATTTTGATCTGCTTCGAGTTGTTCATTATCATTCAACCCAGCTTCAAAAGCACGTTGTATAGCCTGTGCATTTTTTTCAATAATTGCTGCAGTGGTGTACGCGACACCACGAATTTGACCCACCACTTGTAGGATTTGAGCATCATTACGGACGAAGGAAGCATTGGCATGCGTATAATTTCTTTCACGTTTATAAACCTCAGCTGATACTTCATAGCTTGCTGCTCTTGTAAGCCCTGAAATAATTGCCAATTGAATCAGTTGATAGAATGCTGCTGAATATTTAAAGCGCTGTTGGTCTCCGATGACATCTTGTTGATTCACAACAACATCAGTGAACTTAGTAGTACCACTTGCTGTAAGAATTTGACCAAAACCATTCCAGTCATCCACAATCTCAACACCTTCAGCATGTCGAGGGATTAGAATACTGGCTGATTCTCCATACAAATCAGTAATACCCACATCAATCCAGTCTGCATACAAGCTTCCTGTGGTATAAAATTTTTGTCCATTCAATATCGTGCGTCCCTCAGCATCTTTGGAAAGTCTCGTTTTAAATTCATGAATGGACTCATTTCCACCTTCAGACCATGCGCTTCCAATAATTTGACCTTGAGCCACTCTAGGAAGCCATATAGATTTAAACTGTGGGTCGCGGCTGAGCAGTAAATCTTCCACAAAGCCAAAATGTACGCGAAGTGCCTGCGGTAAATTTGCATCAGCTTCGGAAAGTTCGATTAATAGATTAAATAATTCTGGAATAGTTGCATCAAATCCACCTTGCGAACTGGGTAAGCGAAGTCTCGTAAAACCGATGTCTTTTAACCATTGAATCTGTTCAAAAGCTAAAATTCGCTTTTCTTCGCGTTCTGATAGCGAAGCTTTGATTTTTTCAAATGTTGGTCTAAATAACGAGGCGAGGCTTTCATAACGTGAAGATGGTCCTTGTCCCCATACAGCATTAATTTGTGTGGTCAGTGCGCTGGGACGGTGTTGTAATGCAGTTTGAGTTTTTAAATTAACGATATTCATAATACTCAGTCTTTATTTTAAATTAAAATAAAATAATAGCGCTTATAAAATGGGTGAAAATCGATTTATTGTGATATGTAAATATAATATATTGGATTAATAAAAAATTAGATATTATCTTAAATAAAGAAAATGATATTCAATAAAATGAATTGAGATATAATAATATTGTGATTGAAAAAAGGATTTAAATTAAATGATTAAAGATTTTAAATCGAATACTTATATTTGTGATGATCATGTCATAGATACGATTTATTGGTTGATGCACCACCAAGATAGTTATGATCGGTTTGAGTTTGATGCATTTAGTCAAAAAATAACGGTACACCATGCCAATGGAACAGATGAAATTAAGCCGGGACAGTATCTTAATGCCAGTTATGGCATATTGATCACATCATAAAAAACCGAAGCAAAGCTTCGGTTTTTAATTAAGCGAAGCTTTGAAATTAACTTGCCATTGCATCTATAGTCAGCTCTGATACAGTCGGCTTCGCTTTTTCTGCTTTTAGACCTAACTTATCGAATAACTGCTTATCTTTGCCTTCACCAGCATTAGGTGTCGTTAAAAGCTTTTCACCTGAGAACAAAGAGTTAGCACCTGCCATAAACGCTAAAGCTTGATCAGAATCAGAAAGAGATTCACGACCCGCTGAAAGTCTTATATAACTTTTTGGCATGATAATGCGCGCTACGGCAATAGTGCGAATCCATTCAGTCACATCGAGTTTTTCAACATCTGCTAAGGGTGTGCCTTCGATCGGTACAAGCATGTTGATTGGTACCGATTCTGGATGAATAGCTAAGGTCGCAAGTTCATGTAATAGACCAATACGATCTTGAGTATCTTCACCTAAGCCAACAATTCCACCGCTACACACTTTCATGCCTGCTTGGCGTACAAAGTCTAAAGTATTTAAACGATCATCATAAGTGCGTGTGGTAATCACATTTGGATAGTACTCACGAGAGGTATCTAAATTGTGATTGTAATAATCTAAACCTGCTTCTTTTAAACGTTCCGCTTGTGATTGATTGAGCATCCCTAAGGTCATACAAGTTTCAAGTCCTAGGGCCTTTACCTCACGTACCATTTCAAGTACATAAGGCATATCGCGTTCATGAGGATTTCGCCATGCAGCACCCATACAAAAACGAGATGATCCAGAAGCGAGAGCTTCTTTGGCTTCATTAATTACTTTTTCAACAGCAATTCTTTTTTCGGCCTCAAGTTTGGAATCATAACGTGCAGATTGAGAACAGTATTTACAATCTTCAGGACATTTACCCGTTTTGATCGATAGTAATGTGCTGACCTGAATGGTATTTGCATCAAAGTATTGACGATGCACGCGTTGTGCTTCGAAAACTAAGTCCATGAAGGGTTGTTCATAGAGTTTTTGTATTTCTTCACGCGTCCAATCATTGCGTACTTGCATAATTTATCCATCAATTAAAAAGCTACTTATTTGATCATACTGTAATTTTAATAATGCAAAATCGTAAAATATGACAATAATGACTCAAAAAAATTATCAAATTTGCCAACTCAATAGAAATTAATCATTGTGGATTTAGTTACAAACTTGACTATTTTTATGCGTTTTTCGCCGCAGAATTATTTTTTGGGAACTTGATGTTGAGAACTTGTTGCTAACGTGTGCTTAAAATTTCAGATCATGCTCAAAATGGTGATTTTGTCTTGTCAAGTCATCTTGGAAAAGTAGTGTTAATTGTTTCTTTTTGAGTGTTGTTCTTGTACTGCCCAGTCAATATGGATTTGCACAATCTCACTAGACTGATTTCTTTTTAGTATCAATTGCTCAATATTGTTTGGATGATACGGTGCATTCCCGATTCCAATCGCAATATTCCGCATAAAGCTTTCATAGCCTGTTCTACGCAGTGGACTGCCTTCTGTGTTGGCTAAGAATGTTGCTTCGTCCCATTGCCATAATTCTATTAAAGAAAGACGATCCAGCCCATGACGGGGATGGAAATCAGCAACCGTTGTGGTTTGTGCGAAACTATTCCAAGGACAAATCAGCTGGCAATCATCACATCCAAATACGCGATTACCTATGCCACGGCGTAGTTCTTCAGGAATCACGCCTTGGTATTCAATGGTCAGATAAGCAATACATTTTCGGGCATCTAATTGATATGGCGCTACAATCGCCTGCGTTGGACAAATATCAATACATGCTGTACATGAGCCGCAATGTGCACTGGCAGGCTCGTCAAAGGGTAATTCAAGAGAACTAAACAGTTCACCGAGTACAAAAAAGGAACCCGATTTTTTGTGGATGAGCAGGGTATGTTTACCTGTCCAACCCATACCAGCAGATTCAGCGAGTGATTTTTCAAAAATAGGGGCTGAATCGGCGAAAGGTCTTGATTCAAACGGACCGACTTTTTCACGAATAAGGTTTGAAAGTGTTTTTAATTTACCGCGCATGGTTTTATGGTAATCCCGTCCGCGTGCATATCGCGCAATAACGGCAGAATTAGGGAAATCAGGTACTGTTCGAGGTTGAGGTCGTTCAACCAAATAATTCATTCTGACGCAGATAATACTTTTTGTATGGGGAACCAACAGTGTTGGATTAGCACGTTTTTCCAAATTTTCTTCGAGGAACTTCATGTCACCATGAAATCCTTGATCTAAATATGCTTTTAATCGAGGTAATTCATCTTGAGCATCAGGTCGGGCAATGACACAATCAGCGAAGCCCAGTTCCAATGCTTGAGATTTAATCCAAGCTTTAAGCGCATGAGGATCAAATTGCTGTGTTGGAATACGAGCTGGTATAGATGAGAGAGATTGAGTCATAAATAAAAAAAGGAACGATAATGCATCAACAAGTTTATCACAGCAGTGAGATACAAGCTTGGGAACAGCGCTGGTTTGACGATCAAAATAGTGCTTTTGGTCTTATGCAGCAAGTTGCTTGGATGATGGCACAAGAAATCATCACAATTCTTCAAGGTATTGAAAAAAAGAAAATCCGTATCGCAGTCTGCTGCGGCAAAGGAAATAATGCAGGGGATGGTTATCTTGTTACGTACTATTTAGCACAGCACTCTTTATCACGACATTGTTCATTCAACCAAAATCTAGAAATCGATATTTTTTCTTTTTCACAAGTCGATCATCACTCGGCTGACTCCTTGCAGAGTGCTTATAAAATGAGTCAATCCATACCACTTAAGCAGTTCACCGATCTGAACCATTGTAAGGGTTATGATGTCTATATTGATGCATTATTTGGAATTGGAATTAATCGTACTTTAAGTGAAGACTGGCAGAGAATTATCCATCATATTAATGAGCAAGACGGCGTCAAAATTGCGATTGATATGCCGAGCGGTTTAGATGCAAATACAGGTCAACCATTACCAATGGCTATTCATGCTCAGCATACGCTTACCGCACTCGCATATAAGGTAGGGCAATTTGTAGGGCGTGCACAGGATTTTATAGGACATCTAAAACACATTCCCATTTTACCATGTGACTCAGATTTAAAACCTGTGGCCCGATTAAGCCCAGTCAAAACAATTTTGCCGCGACGACACTCTACAGGACATAAAGGAACGTATGGGCATGTGCTCGTGATTGGCGGTCATGCACAAATGGGAGGTGCGGTGATTATGGCGGCTGAAGCTGCATTTGCCGCTGGGGCGGGTAAAGTCACGATCGTGTGTGATGCTAAACATCATTCAGCAATTTTGTCACGATCTCCCAATGTAATGGTGCAGGATATTAATCGTTTCGATCCATCACAACGAAAAAATTTGCTACAGCAAGTCGATTCGATTTGTTTTGGAATGGGGTTGGGACGTGATGATTGGGCAGCTGAGCAATATGATCAATGGATGAGTATTCTGTCCTCTACGAACAAACCGACTGTACTCGATGCTGATGCATTGTGGTTCTTATCTGAAAAGCCCATTCGACTCAATGAGAGAACTTACGCAACGCCACATCCTGGTGAGGCTGCAAAACTTTTACACTCTAGCGTGGCGGAAGTTGAGCATGACCGCATCAAAGCAATTAAACGATTACAAACACTGTATGCTGGTGAATGGGTATTAAAAGGTGCAGGAAGTTTAACGATTGACGCGCAGCAAACCATTTGGATTTGCACCCAAGGTAATCCAGGAATGGGTACAGGTGGAATGGGGGATATCCTTGCAGGAATGATTGCTAGTCTTAAAGGACAATTGTCTAATTCCATTCAACTTCATGAAATTGTTAACTTACATGCCATGGCAGGTGATGTATTGGCTCAACAGGGTGAACGTGGTTTGTTAGCTCAGAATATGGCTCAAGCGATTTATCAAATAGTAAATCTAAAATAAAATTCAGGGATAGATATGCGATATTTAAAATTAACGATACAAGGTCTTGTTCAAGGGGTCGGATTTCGTCGCTGGTTTATGGAACAAGCCTTAAAGTTGCATTTAACTGGTTACGTTAAAAATATGGATAATGGGGATGTGGAAGCTATCATTGTTGGCACATATAAAGATGTAAATGACATGATCAAACTGGCCATGGCAGGGCCTCATAATAGTAAAGTTAAGCAAATCTTCTATGAAGACTTAATTGACATCAAAGAGCGTGATTTCGATAACTTTCAAATTCGCCAATAAGTGCATTGAGTGTCGAGAGACTTTTAACGTCGACGACTACTGCTGCGGCTTCGTCCACGTGCCATTCCACCTAAAGCATTTAAGACAGCCAATTTACTCATACTGCCAGAGGCATGTGCATGGCAAATTGCTGCGGCAAGTGCATCTGCAGCATCGGCTTGTGGTTTAATACTTAAATTAAGTATGCGCATAACCATCATTTGAACCTGTTCTTTATCAGCAGCGCCATAGCCAACAACAGATTGTTTAATTTGACGCGCAGTATATTCAGCCACTTGTAGATCTAAATTGACCAATGCCGCTATAGCTGCACCGCGTGCTTGACCAAGTTTTAAGGCAGAGTCAGGATTGACCGCCATAAATACCTGTTCCACAGCAGCTTCGGTAGGACCATGAAATTTAACGATTCTTTCAATGCCTGAAAAAATTCGTTTTAGACGCTCAGGCATGTCAGGTGTTTCAGTGCGAATTGTTCCAGCATCAACAAAAGTGAGTTTTTGCCCCTCTTTTTGAATAATACCGTAACCTGTTAGACGTGAACCAGGATCAATTCCGATAATTAATGACATTCCATGACTTTAAAAATAAAATAATGCCCATATTGTTACATAAGCGTATGAAAAAAGCTTGATACAGATTGAGCAGATGATTACGACCCTATATTTAAATTTTTGAGATTAGATTACATTTCATGAAATTAGCTCTTATTGTTTTAATCGGTATAGTCCTTGAAATCTTCGTATGGGTCGGTGTGGGTGATCTAGTCGGAAGTATGTGGTATGTATTCTTCTGGTTTATTGCTGCATTCTTTATTGGTTTAAATATGGTTCGTTCTCATGCATCAGGTTTAATGCCACAGATGCAGCAAATGCAACAAGGTCATATGAGTGCTGATCCGAATTTGACCAATAACTTACCTAAAATTATTGCGGGTATTTTCCTTTTGATTCCGGGGTTAATTTCCGATCTATTCGCCTTACTTATTCTAATTCCACCTGTTCAAACAGCATTTAAAGCGGTGATGATGAAAACCATGATGAAGCGTCAGCAAGCCATGATGGAAAAAATGATGGGTGGTATGATGGGAGATATGGGCGGCATGGGTGGTCAAGCAAATGGTCAGAATCCATTTGCAGATTTAATGCGCCAAATGCAAGAAATGCAAAGCCAGCAGCACGGTCGTGGTTCAAATGACTCTACTATCATTGATGGTGAAGCAAGAGAAATTACACCTGAAGCAAAGAAAATTGAAATGAAAGACGTTAATCAAAAGTAAATTGCGCATGTTCAAAACCAGATGTAATGTCTGGTTTTTTTATTTTTGTATCTCGATTTTCCTAAAAAACAGTATAATTCAAACAATTTTTATTCATTTTTGATTTATGTCTCTATTACTTACCATCTGTGTCCTACATCTTGTTGCTCAATTGAGTCCTGGACCTGATATTTTGTTGATTGCCAAATGCGCAGCGTCAACCACAAACGCAAACACGTTGAAAGTTATTTTAGGTATTTCTATTGGAATTTTATTTTGGGTGATTTTAACTTTATCAGGTTTTGCACTTTTGATTGCCCAATTCCCATGGATTCAACAAGTCTTAATGTTAGTCGGTGGTTTATTTTTGGCAAAAATGGGCTGGGCGATGCTAAAGGGTGGTTGGCAAACCTATAAGTCTTTTAAACTTCATGCAATTGATGAAAATCAGTCACCTCTAAAAGCTGAAAAATATTTTTTGATGGGGTTGTTTACAAACCTATCCAATCCTAAAACACTGATTTATTTTAGTAGTGTATTTTCACTTGCCTTAACCGCTTCAGCACCAGAGATGTTGAAAATACAACTTGCAGTCATTATTCCGATTCAAACGTTTTTAACCTTTACGTTTTTGATGGTCGTTTTAGCGCGCCCCAAAATTAAACAGCTCTACCAGCGTTCAGGGCATTACATAGACATGGTATCGGGTGGTCTATTTTTGATCTTTGCAGTCTGGTTGTGGATCGATGCGCTTATTTTGCTTAACTGAATCCTGATCTAACTCTTCTGTTTGAGTCAGAACGAGCGTGTCTTGCTGATAACGTCTTGGTCGCAAAGTTGCTTCAGTATTTTCAGAACCTTGATAAGAGCGACTTCTGTTTGCTCTTTCCCTCAACCCGCCTTTCTTAATTAATTGAATCATCGTCATATCATCATTTTTTCACTACGTTTATTTTACTTCAATTTATGATTTCCATGCGGATTTGATGGGTGAGTGCGTGAATAAAATATGCATAATCTCTAGAAGAAAAAAGAATGATAGAGCAGGTTGTCAAAAAAATTTCATATAGATATCTGATAATACAAGATATTGAATGAAGACATAGATGGTTGCTGTTTTATAGCTACATCATAAGGTTGATTATTGGTGAAGGCTTATATAGTATAAATATTAGCCTCTAAGGTGATGTGGATAAAAATAAAAAAGACAGTCAAATCGGGAGGATGAGTATGCTGTATCAGTATCATTGTGCGTGTTGCGACAAGGTGGTTGCTTCGACAGACAAAGTGTGTTCTGAATGCGGATCACAAAATATCAGAACACCTTATGGTTTTTGGATATTTTGTATCATTGCGTGTTTAGCCGCAGCCATTGTGTTTAAAGTGGCCCATTTATATTTACAAGATAACCAAAATGTCCCTGTGAAGCAGTCGTTTTTGGACACGCTTCATCAAAGTGATAAAGCAAATTGAATCTATAAAAAAGCCCACATCAATGTGGGCTTTTTTATTTGGAAATTACAAACCAGCTGATGCTTTAAGCGCTTCAACTTTGTCTGTCTTTTCCCAAGTGAATGCAGTATCAGAACCTTCACGACCAAAGTGACCATATGCAGCAGTTTGCTTATACATCGGTTGAATGAGATTCAACATACGTGTAATTCCATATGGACGTAAATCGAAATGCTCACGTACCAATGCAATAATCAATTCTTCAGAAACCTTAGCAGTATTGAATGTATTGATTGAGATAGATGTTGGTTCAGCAACACCAATCGCATAAGACACTTGAATTTCACATTTATCGGCTAAACCAGCGGCAACAATATTTTTTGCAACATATCGACCAGCATAAGCAGCAGAGCGGTCTACTTTAGATGGATCTTTACCAGAGAAAGCACCACCACCGTGACGAGCCATACCACCATATGTATCTACAATGATTTTACGACCTGTTAAACCACAGTCACCGACTGGACCACCAATCACAAACATACCCGTAGGGTTGATGTGGAATTTGGTATCCGCATGGAACATATCTGCTGGAATTACTTTTTTCACGATTTCTTCAATGACAGCTTCTTTTAAATCAGTCTGTGAAATCTCAGGATCGTGTTGAGTCGATAATACGACCGCATCTAAACGAACAGGTACGCCATTTTCGTATGCAAAAGTCACTTGGCTTTTCGCATCTGGACGTAACCATGGCAAACTTCCGTTACGACGAAGTTCTGCTTGTTTTTCCATAAGACGGTGCGCATACGAAATAGGAGCAGGCATTAAAACATCTGTTTCGCGACTCGCGTAGCCAAACATTAAACCCTGATCGCCAGCACCTTGATCTTCAGGTTTTTGACGATCTACACCTTGAGCAATTTCAGGAGATTGTTTGCCAATCATGTTGATGACAGCACAAGTCGAACCATCGAAACCTAAATCAGAATGATGGTATCCAATGCCATTTACGGTTTGGCGTACAATTGCTTCAAAGTCTACATTTGCAGTTGTTGTGATTTCACCTGCAAGAACAACAGCACCTGTTTTTACAAGCGTTTCACAAGCAACCCGCGCATATGGGTCTTCTTTTAAGATTGCATCCAAAATAGCATCACTGATTTGGTCAGCCATTTTATCTGGATGGCCTTCGCTTACAGATTCTGAAGTAAATACAGCGTACTCGCGCATAAGTCCTATCACAGTTATTTCTAAAGACGCAATATGGTACATCGACTTAACGTTAAGGACTAGCTTAACCTGACTAAAAAGCATGAATTTATGTCATTTTTGTGTTTTTTTAATTGATATCATCATCTGTTAAATTGATAAGCGAAAACTTTTGTACAAGACTTATTCTTTTTAAAACTGAACTGAAATAAAAAACAGCTTAAGTTGCTTCGAAAGAATGTGAATATATGATTCAACATCAGTACTTTAAAAATAGGCCACGCGACCAAAAAATATTGGATTGAATTGAATATTGATAAAACCGACTCGCTTTGTATGAATTTTTTCGCTTTAGGGCTGAAATATACGTTTCTGGGCTTTACGCTGTTTGATTTTTTTAAGACAATACACCCAGTTTTTGAATTTTATTCATTTCCCATCTTTAATTTATCGGACACTGATCTATGACAACCCCGCTGAATGAACGTCGCATTGCTAACGCAATTCGTGTACTTGCAATGGATGCTGTGCAAAAAGCAAATTCTGGACATCCAGGTGCACCAATGGGGATGGCTGATATTGCTGATGTTGTATGGCGTGAATTCTTAAATCACAATCCGACAAACCCTCAGTGGGCTAACCGTGACCGTTTTGTATTATCAAATGGTCATGGCTCAATGCTTCAATATGCATTATTACATTTGACTGGCTATGATCTTTCAATTGAAGATTTAAAAGCATTCCGTCAATTGCACTCAAAAACACCGGGTCACCCAGAATTAGGTTATGCACCTGGTATCGAAACAACCACTGGTCCATTGGGTCAGGGTATCGCGAATGCTGTTGGTTTTGCTTTGGCTGAAAAAACCTTAGCAGCGCAATTCAACAAAGAAGACATTAAAGTCGTTGATCATTTCACTTACTGTTTCTTAGGTGACGGCTGTTTAATGGAAGGTGTTTCTCATGAAGCATGTTCATTGGCAGGTACTTTGGGTCTAGGTAAATTAATTGCTTACTATGACGACAATGGTATTTCAATTGATGGTGAAGTAGAAGGTTGGTTCTCTGACGATACAGAACAACGCTTCTTAGCTTATGGCTGGCAAGTATTGAAAGTTGATGGTCACGATGCAGATGCATTACGTGCGGCAACTTTAGAAGCGAAAGCTGAAACGAAGAAACCAACAATCATTATCTGTAAAACGATTATTGGTTTAGGTTCACCAAACAAACAAGGTAAAGAAGATTGCCACGGTGCACCGCTGGGTAATGACGAAATCGCCTTAACACGTGAAGCGTTGGGTTGGACTGAAGGTCCATTCGAAATTCCTGCTGATGTTTATGCAGCGTGGGACGCGAAAGAAAAAGGTCAACAAGCAGAAGCCGCTTGGAACGAAGTATTTGCACAATATGAAGCAAAATATCCAACTGAAGCGGCTGATCTTAAACGTCGTTTAAGCGGTGAATTACCTGCTGACTTCGTTGCAAAAGCGGATGCATATATTGCTGAAGTAAATGCACAAGCTGAAACGATTGCAACTCGTAAAGCAAGCCAAAATGCAATCCAAGCATTTGCCCCAATGCTGTCTGAAATCTTAGGCGGTTCTGCTGACTTAGCAGGTTCTAACTTAACACTTTGGAAAGGTGCACAAGGCGTTCAAGACAATGCTGCAGGTAACTACGTACACTATGGCGTGCGTGAGTTCGGTATGACTGCAATTGCAAACGGTGTAGCACTTCACGGTGGTTTCATTCCTTACGTAGCAACATTCTTGATGTTTATGGAATATGCTCGTAATGCAGTACGTATGTCTGCACTGATGAAACAACGTGTGATTCATGTATACACACATGATTCAATCGGTTTGGGTGAAGATGGTCCAACACATCAACCAATCGAGCAAATTGCATCTTTACGTGGTACACCAAACCTCAACACATGGCGTCCATGTGACACAGTTGAAGCGGCAATTTCTTGGAAATCTGCTTTAACTCGTAGTGAAGGTCCAACAGCGTTGATTTTCTCTCGTCAAAACTTAGCTTTCCAAACCCGTACAGAAGCACAAATTGCCGATGTTGCAAAAGGTGGCTATGTATTGGCTGAAGAAAAAGGTGAATTGAAAGCGATCATCATTGCAACAGGTTCAGAAGTTGCATTGGCAATGGAAGCTTATGCACAGCTTGAAGGTGTGCGTGTTGTGTCTATGCCATGTGCTGAAGAATTTGTTAAGCAAGATGCGGCTTATCGTGAGGCAGTTCTTCCATCTAACATTCGTGCACGTGTTGCTGTAGAAGCAGCACATGTAGATTACTGGTGGAAATTTGTAGGTCTTGATGGTCGTGTGATTGGTATGACTACGTATGGTGAATCTGCACCAGCGAAAGATTTGTTCCAACACTTCGGTATTACGACTGAAGCAGTTGTCGCAGCAGTGAAAGAAATTACTGCTTAATTCTTAGAATTAAGTGTTTTAAAAGGCGTCCCAACTGTGGGGCGTCTTTTTATTTTTATGTATCTATATAGATACATTCATTCCCTAGATTTCAGATTGGAAGTGAGTAGCGCAATGAGTTTGTATGAGCAAATTAGTGATGAAATTACTTTAATGGATGCGGGTGAGCAAAAGTGGATTGGTGAAGACTTACCACTTGAAGCGATGGTAGCAGTAGAATTATTGCTACAAGATATGGCTGAAGAGAAAATCATTAAAGTACGTCGAAAAAATCGTGAAAAAACTTCAGGATTAAAACAGATTGATCGTATTCTGATTGAAAAGCTTTAACAGTCATAAAAAAGCCTCCTATGAGGCTTTTTTATTATCCTATTTTTATTACTTTACCGTTAATTAGCCGTAGTTCAGACACGGTAAAATTTAATTTTGGATCAGCGTTTTGTTGAATTGTCCATTCACCACTTACTCTGAAAGATGCAGCTGAAGCGTAAGTATCTTCCATAAACTGGAAATACGTGATTAAGCCATCTTTAACTATTGCTTTAATTGAAAAAGGTGAAGTAAAAGTGCGCTTAGCGTGAACAGATGTATAAGTAAATTGACCGAACACAGCCACTGTTTCATCTTCAGCTAAAATATCTGTGATTTGAAAATCATCGATCGTCCAATAAGTTCCGACATTAGAAAAAGTATATATATAGACATCACGACCTGTAGAAGTACCAGCCCAAGGTTCAATTTGTTTAAGTTCAGGATTGTTGAAATTTAGCGAAGTATAAATGGCATCTTCAGCCACTAACTTTTCTGAAGCAATCGCTACTCTTGATTTATCAGTATTATATAAAAAAGCCAATACGACATCTTTAGGTGCTTTAGTTTTAAGCGCTTTATCAATCGCTTGTTGTTGTTCACTCATCATTATTCTCCAGTTTAGTATAGTAATCTAAGTATTATAAATGAGACAAAATATTATTATATTGTATAAATGTTTAATTTAATCTCATATTTAAGATATATGTTAATGTTAACTGCTTATTAGTAGAAAGCTTAAAGATGAAAAACATGATCTATACACAAGTGATAGTCATAATCTGATCAAATTGATTTGATAAAAGTGACACTTTCTTAAGGTGCGTTCTAATCTTGCAACAAACTGTTCTATCTGTACTGATGCAAGAATTTCAGAATGCTATACATTATTCACTATCCATTTCATAAATGTTTTTAAAAAATTTGAGGAAAAATTGATGAACTTTAAAACAATAGCGTTAAGTGCCGTAGTACTTTCTGTAGCAACAGTTTCAGTTGCTAAACCAGTTGAGTATAAAATCGATCCAACTCATACAGCGACAGTATTTACTTGGGATCATTTTGGTTTTTCTACACCATCAGGTAATTTTAGCGATATCCAAGGGACGATCAAAGTAGACAATGAAAAGCCTGCGAATTCAGCAGTGAATGTTACAATTCCACTTTCAAGTATCAATACAAATGTTAAAGCATTAGATGAACATTTATTGAAACCAGATTTCTTTGATGCTGAAAAATATCCGAATATCACTTTTAAAAGTACTAAAGTTCAACCAAATGGTAAGAACAAGTATAAGATCACAGGTGATCTAACGATTAAAAATGTTACTAAGCCTGTCGTACTAGATGCTGTTTTGAATAAACAAGCTGAACATCCTATGACGAAAGCGCAGTCTATTGGTTTCAATGCAACGACTTCATTTGACCGTTCTGCATTCGGTGTTGGCGCATATGTGCCTAATGTAGGCGATAAAATCACGGTGAATATTACAACTGAAGCTTCAGTCGCAACTGATAAGAAATAATATTCTTCAAAAAAGTACATTTTAGAAAGCACCTACGGGTGCTTTTTTAATCACGATTAAAAATTAAGAAACATCCAAAACTGATAAAAATACTACCTGTTATAAGATCAATCTTCTTGCTGATTTTTTGATATATTGTGTTTACTTGTTTAGCAGAAAAAATAAAAGCAACTATCGCAAACCAAATTAAGCTTTCAACAAAAATTAACATTAACAGTGAACTCTGCTGTATCAGAGTTGCATCACTATTCATCGCAAGCGCGAAAACACTACTGAAGTAAACTAATGCTTTAGGATTTGCCATATTGGTGAGAAAGCCTTGAATGAGTAAAGAACTGTATTTTTTCTTGACTATGCCTTTTGTAACGTAAACTGAAGCAGCTACTGATTTCGTTAGCCCTGATTTACAGAGTTGAATACCTAAATAAATGAGATAAACCCCTCCTAAGATCATCATAATTGTTTGGAGCCAAGCCATTTTTTGGAATAGATAGTGTAATCCACTCATAGCACAAATTGCCCAAACTAAAATACTAAGAGAAATTCCTAATGCTGCAAAAAGTGCATGTATGCGAGACTGTCGAACCGCACTTTGCGTGACAAATAAAAAATCTGGTCCAGGACTAATAAGTGCAAAGAAATGAATGATGGCTAAACTGAACAGTGGTGACATTTATATCTTCATTATAATTTTTGGATATTGAGTTTAGGTATAGCACAATCCAATATCCTGATCTACAGTTGGGTTGAAGGCTATCAAATCAAAATCATTTAATCTGTTCAATAAAACGGCTTAAGATTGAACTTGCCACAGATTCAAGTTTTTCAGCATAACGATGGTTATCTGCACGTAATTGAGTAATATCGATACCCGCTTTACGCAATTCGCAAGTATGACCAATCAACCATTTCTCTAAACTATCTGAGGTCACTTCAGGATGGAACAGGAGTGCTAAAATATTAGATCCAACTTGAAAAGCCTGATTTTTATAAATTTGAGTGCTCGCCAGAAGTTTCGATTGCGAGGGAAGATCAAAGGTATCACCATGCCAATGCAAAACTGGTACACCATTTAAAGAATTTAGAACGTTGTCTTGTTCATTTACAATATCTACCGTACTCCAGCCAATTTCTTTGGTGTGGCCAGCATATACTGCACCGCCCAAGGCTTTTGAAATGAGTTGAGCACCTAGACAGATGCCAAGCGTAGGGCGTTGGAGTTTTAATCTTTCTTTAAGTAAGTCTATTTCTGTTTGTAGGAAAGGGTAATCTTCTGTCTCATAAACACCAATTGGTCCACCCAAAATAATGGTCAGACCTTCGTACTTTAATGCTACTGAAAGATCATCCACACCTGCATCAAAATATCTGACCCGATAACCCAGTTGATATAGTGTCTCCTCAAAAGAACCTAGATCTTCAAAGGCTAAATGCTGTATTGCATATACTGTTTCAGGAAGCTTTCTCATGATGTGACGTTCTTAAAAGAATGATGAGGAGATTATAGTATAGAACTTTTGGAACTAAGGCTTCGTCCATAAAACAATATAAAACGATTTATTTCGCAATCCCATTTTTTAATAATGTCTTGAGCATAGCTAGACTAGAATTGAGAATATCTTTTTTTAAGCGTTCATCTTGAACTCCACGCGCTAATAGTACGGAGCCCACCATTTGACAGAGTATTGCCCAAGCGAAATCAGGTTCTGGAGCGTGTTGCGCGAATAGTTTGTAACCACGCTTGAGTTCGTTTTCAAAACATTTTTTAATGTCAGCATCAGCGCGTGAAACTTCAGCAGTAAGTGAGGGTAAAACACAGCCTTTTTCTGGGTGTTGAACGTGTAATAGAGAAAGATATCGGTTCATTTCAAAATCTAACCAAGATTCTGGATCTTGATGAAGATTCATTTCCCACTGTTGAATACTTGCTCCGATTTCAGATTCGATTAAGGCTTTAAATAAGTCGTTTTTTGAAGAAAAGTGAGAATAGAAAGCACCGCTGGTCATATTTGCAGCGTGCATAAAGCCATCAACCCCAGTATTGTTAAAACCTTGTTTTTTTGCGAGTTCACCACTGGTTTTTAAAATTTCGCGACGTTTTTCTTCTTTGTATCCTGCTTTATATCTCATATTGAATATTCAATAACCATTGACTGTGCCTCAAAACTATAACATAGTGATCGTTATGATAACGATCGTTATTTAATGGAGAGATGATGAACGATCAGCAGTCAGAAATTAATCATTCAGAAGAAAAATCAACATATAACAAGGTCGCACTGATCATTGGTGCAGGAGATGCCACAGGCAGTGAGATCGCAAAACGCTTTGCACGAGGTGGATATACTGCTTGTATGACTCGACGCAATGCAGACAAGCTTGCACCTGTCATCCGAGAGATTGAAGCACACGGTGGTAAAGCTTATGGATTTGCTTCAGATGCAAGAAAAGAAGATCAAGTGATTCAACTGATTGACACAATTGAACGTGACATTGGTCAGATTGAAGTATTGGTTTTTAATATTGGAGCAAATGTGCCGTGTAGCATTCTAGAAGAAACAGCACGTAAATATTTTAAAATCTGGGAAATGGCTTGTTTTAGTGCTTTTTTAAATGGTCGTGAAGTCGCTAAACATATGGTCGCAAGGCAGCGCGGCACTATCATTTTCACTGGTGCAACAGCAAGCATCCGTGGTTCAGCATATTTCAGCGCTTTTGCTGGCGCTAAACATGCGTTAAGAGCCTTAGCCCAAAGTATGGCAAAAGAGTTAGGGCCTCATCATATTCATGTTGCGCACATCATTATTGATGGGGCGATTGATACTGATTTTATTAAAGATACTTTCCCTCATTTGTATGAAAAAAAACAGCATGACGGTATTTTGAATCCTCAACATATAGCTGATAACTATTGGCATATTGCTCATCAACCAAGAGATGCTTGGACACATGAATTGGATTTGCGACCATGGTCTGAACAGTGGTAATCATATTTAATAAGGATAAGACATGACTACACAACAACAAAAAGTTGAATTTTATTTCGATCTTGGCAGTCCATTTAGTTATTTGGCTTTTTATAAGCTACAAGAAATCACCAAAAAATATAATGCAGTGATTGATTACACACCAATTTTATTGGGTGGAATTTTTAAGTCGACTGGTAACAAGAGTCCAATTGAGGTGCCTGTTAAAGGGATCTATTCAATGCAAGACTTAAGTCGTTGGTCAGATTATTATCAGATCCCGATGCAGATGAATCCATATTTTCCAATGAATACATTGACTTTAATGCGTATATTAACGGGAGTCAAAATCTATCATGATGAATATTTTGAAGTGATTTTGACCAAGCTTTTTGATGCGATGTTTAGAAAGCCCTTGAATTTAGCCGATCCAGAAGTTCTGATAAATTTATTTCAAGGTGATGCAATCGACGGTCAGCAACTTTTGGATTTAAGCCAAGATCCGGTGGTAAAACAAAAATTGAGTGATGAAACAAACAATGCCGTACAACGAGGGGTATTCGGAGCACCTACATTTTTTTTGCGGGAAAATATGTACTGGGGGCAAGATCGCTTGCATTTTGTAGAGCGCGAATTACAAAAATAAGTGAAAAAGAAATTAAATTGAGACTCAGCTAAATTTATTAAAAATATTGATGTGATATAACGAATAAGAGAGTACGAAATTAACAGCTTGAGGGAGTCACGATGACCCATAATGTTTTAGCTTACGCAGCGCTTGATTCTAAAAGTCCATTGGTTCCATATACGTTTCAGCAACGTCAAGCTCGCCCCGATGATGTCATTATTGATATTGAATACTGCGGTGTATGTCATTCTGACTTACATCAAGCGCGTAATGATTGGGGTTTTAGTCGTTACCCAATTGTACCTGGTCATGAAGTAATTGGTCGCGTAAAAAGCATCGGAGCATCGGTAACGAAGTTTAAGGTTGGAGATCTGGTCGGAATCGGGTGTATGGTAGATTCATGTCGTACTTGTTCAGCTTGTCACCAAGGTTTGGAGCAATATTGTGAAGCTGGCAATACACAAACGTATGGTAGTTTAGATCGCCATGATCAAACACCTACTTATGGTGGCTACGCACAAACGATCATTGCGAGCCAAGATTTTGTATTGAAAGTACCTGAAAATTTAGATACTCAATCCATTGCACCCATCTTATGTGCAGGGATCACGACATGGTCGCCTTTAAAACATTGGAATGTCGGTAAAGGCTCTAAAGTGGCTGTTGTTGGACTCGGTGGTTTAGGTCATATGGCGATTAAACTTGCTCATGCGCTTGGTGCAGAAGTGACTTTATTTACACGATCAGCAAATAAAGAACAGGATGCACGTGATTTAGGTGCAGATCATGTCGTGTTATCAACAGATCCAACACAAATGAAATCAGTGAAAAATCAGTTTGATTTAATTATTGATACTGTGCCTTATGATCATGATCTAAAGCCTTATATTCCGACACTTGCATTGAGTGGGACACTAGTATTGGTAGGCTATCTCGGAGAATTTAGCAGCAATTCCGTACCCATGATTATGGGAAGAAAATCAATCGCTGGATCGGTGATCGGTGGGATTCAAGAAACTCAAGAACTACTTGATTTTTGTGGTCAGCACAATATCGTGTCAGATGTTGAAGTCATTGATATGCAAAATATTAATGAGGCATTTGAGCGAATGCTTCAAAGTGATGTGAAATATCGTTTTGTGATTGATATGAAAAGTCTACAAGCCAGCTAATCCATTAAGCTCCTGTAGCAGAAAAGAAGCGGCAATCAGCCGCTTCTTTAGTTTTTGTTTTAGAAGAAACCCATTGGTTTAGTTGAGTAACTCACCAATAAATTTTTAGTTTGTTGGTAATGATCCAGCATCATTTTATGATTTTCACGACCAATCCCTGATTTTTTATAACCACCAAAAGCAGCATGAGCAGGGTAGATATGGTAGCAATTTGTCCAGACTCGACCTGATTGAATTGCACGTCCTGCACGATATGACGTATGCGCTGATCGTGACCAAACACCAGCACCTAATCCATAAATGGTGTCATTGGCAATGTTGATAGCATCGTCGAAATCTTTAAATGTTGTCACAGCCAAAACTGGTCCAAAAATTTCTTCTTGGAATGTTTTCATGCTGTTATTGCCTTTGAAAATCGTCGGCTCAATATAAAAACCTTGTCCAATTTCTTCACGTGCTTGACCACCCGTAAGAATTTGAGCACCTTCTTCACGACCTGTCGCAATACAACCTAAAATTTTATCTTGTTGCTCTTGCGAGGCTTGAGCACCAATCATGGTTTCTGTATCAAGTGGATGTCCCGTTTTAATTCGCTTCACGCGCTCTACAGCCATCTCTAAGAATTTATCTGCAATACTTTCCTGGACTAAAGCACGTGATGGACAAGTACAGATTTCTCCCTGATTCAGCGCAAACATGGCAAAACCTTCAAGCGCTTTATCTAGATATTCATCATCCTTATCCATAATGTCTTCGAAGAAAATATTTGGAGATTTGCCACCCAGTTCTAATGTCACTGGAATAATATTTTCGGTGGCATATTGCATAATTAATTGACCGACTGCAGTTGAGCCGGTAAATGCAATTTTTGAAATACGTGGATTTGTGGCAAGAGGGCGTCCTACTTCAACACCATAACCATTGACGATATTCAGCACACCTGGTGGTAAAATATCTTGTATCAGTTCAACTAAAACTAGAATACTAACTGGAGTTTGCTCAGCTGGTTTTAAGACAATACAGTTCCCCGCTGCTAATGCAGGAGCAAGTTTCCACGCCGCCATTAAAATCGGAAAGTTCCAAGGAATAATCTGTCCAACGACACCCAACGGCTCATGAAAATGGTAAGCGATAGTATCTTCATCAATTTCTGAAATACCACCTTCTTGTGCGCGGATACAGCCAGCAAAATAGCGGAAATGGTCAATACACAGTGGAATATCTGCAGCTAAGGTTTCACGGATAGGTTTACCATTGTCCCATGTTTCTGCCACAGCAAGTAATTCTAGATTCTCTTCTAAGCGATCTGCTATTTTTAATAAAATGTTAGAGCGAGTTGTTGCAGACGTTTTGTTCCATTCAGTTTTAGCGGCATGAGCTGCGTCTAAAGCGAGCTCAATATCCTCGACTGAAGAACGGGGAACTCGAGTAAAGACTTTCCCATCTACGGGAGAAAGATTATCAAAATACTCACCTTTTACTGGAGGAACCCATTTCCCACCAATGAAATTTTCGTATTGTGCTTTAAATTGAACTTTAGAATCTGGTTGATTGGGATCAGCGTAGCGCATAGTGTCCATCCTTTGGTTGTGCTATAAAGTTATGGAAAATATCTTCGTCTTTGGTATTAGATATCTTCTATTATTGATGAGTTAACATAACCACTATAAGGTTGGAAAAAGGTTGGAATGATGAAGGTTTACAACTGATCAACAAATACTATAACTATAATAAGTACAACACATGCATATTGGGAAATGTTGAGATAATAAGGAATGAACTCAATGCAGACTCTAATCAAGCAAAGACAACAAATAGAAACACTTAGAGAAAAAATCAGTCTTTCAACTGTACAGGCGAAACAACTTGGTCAGCATATTTTAAAGTCTTGGCAAAGATCGAAGTTGGCAGAAATTCCGAAAGAGCGAATGGTAGCGCCGTTGATCACAACGAGTACTGTTGAAAGTAACAGCCTAAATCAAGCATTGAAAATATGTGAACAAGAGTTAAAACATGTTGCACAACAATCATCTATGGTACTTGCGGTAGGCGATATCAACAGCACCATTATTTGGACGGAAGCTAGTCAACAAATGCGTAAGGCTGCAGAACGTGTTCACTTTATTGAAGGCGGTCAATGGCGGGAGGAAGTGGTTGGAACCAATGCTTTAGCATTAACCTTGAAAACTGAAAAATCAAGTTGTGTGTTTTCAAATGAACACTATATGGAGTCTATTCATGATTGGGTGTGCTATGCAGCGCCAATTGTTGATCCATTTTCGAAGCAACTCATTGGTGTATTAGATTTATCAACGACATGGGATCATCACAATAGTTTTGGACTACTCGCAGCAGAACGTTGTGCATCTTTAATACAATCAGCATTACTGAATTATCAACGCCAACATTTATTTATTCGTACCTTTGGAATTCCTCAAGTCATATTTAACGGACGTACCTTGGTGGTTACCCCTAGACAGATTGAAATTTTGACAATATTGGCATTATGTCCTCAAGGGCTTAGCTTAGATTCGCTTCATCAAGCTTTGTATGGGGAGCGAAAGGTAAGCATGGGAACTTTAAAAGCTGAAATGTCCCAGCTTCGAGATTTATTGGGTGGAATGTTAGGCTCAAGACCCTATAAATTACTGGCGCATATTGAAGCTGATTTCCTCCAAATCGAAAATGCTTTAGACGTTGGATTTGTTGATAAAGCTTTACAGCAGGTCAATGGTGTAATGCTCGCAAAAACTGAAAGCCCATTCTTATGTTCTTGGCGAAATTGTCTAGATTCGCGTTTGAGTGAAGCAATTTTTAACTATTGTGATGTTGAAGTGCTTTTAAAATACATTGCACGAAATCCTGATGCAGTTGATGCAATCGAGCGTTTAATGGAGTTATCACCGCAAGATTATTCAACGCAACAACTTTTACAGCACTATCATAATTGAGCCGAATTAAAGTAAAACACAACGGCCTAAAGCATATTCTTCATATTGTTAACGTATTTTATTCTCATTTTTTTATACCTACAAAATTTTAAAGCCGCTGTTCCTGATGTAATGTACTACCAAATTCGATTGAGAACCAAAGAATAAAAAAAAAGAGAATCTGAAGTGTATCCAGATTCTCTTTTAGCTCTAGCAACTCAAAAGTTTACATTGCAGCTTTAAAAATGTTGATGACTTGTTGGAGATCTGCTTTACGTGGGTTAGTGAGCATGCAGGCATCTTTTTGTGCATTTTGAGCCATCACTTCTAAATCTTCCTCTTTAACCGAAAGCTCTTTTAATCCTGTTGGAATGCCAATAGATTGAGAGAGGATTTTTATCGCATCAATTGCTGCATATGCAGCTTCATTAATGGTTAATCCTTCAATATTTACACCCATTAATTCAGCTATTTTGGCATAACGATCAGGGCAGGCAATTAAGTTGAACTCACAGACATGGGGGAGCAAAATCGCGTTACACACACCATGCGGAAGATTATAAAAACCGCCTAATTGGTGAGCCATGGCATGTACATAACCTAAAGAGGCGTTATTAAATGCCATGCCTGCCAAATATTGTGCATAACTCATTGCATCACGTGCTTCAATATTCTCACCATTAGCAACCGCTGGACTCAGCCATTGACTGATCATGCTGATAGCTTTTTCAGCACAGGCATCCGTAATTGGATTTGCTGCTGTTGAAACATAGGCTTCGACGGCATGAGTAAGCGCATCCATACCTGTTGCAGCTGTCAATGCTGCAGGTTTTGCGATCATCAGTTTAGGATCATCTATTGCAATCAGTGGAGTGCAACGCCAATCGACGATTGCCATTTTTACATGGGTTTCTGTATTGGTAATAATACAGAAACGCGTCATTTCCGAAGCAGTTCCTGCAGTTGTGTTGATTGCAATAAGTGGTGTCATCGGAACGGTACTTTTATCGATTCCTTCATAGTCGCGAATGTGCCCACCACCTGCAGTCACTAAACCAATACCTTTAGCACAATCATGTGAAGAGCCACCACCTAAAGAAATAATAAAATCACAAGCATTATTATTGTAGGCTTCCACACCATCGTGAACATTAATATCAGTCGGATTAGGCTCGGCACCAGCAAATATATAGCTCTCCACTTGCGCTTCTTTTAAATAGCCAGCGATGATATCTGCGACACCAAATTTGTATAAACCTGCATCAGTCACAATCAGTGCTTTTTTAGCCCCTAAATTTTGAGCTTTGCTTCCAACTTCTTTAGCACTACCTGGTCCGAACAGTGAAACACAAGGGATATAAAACCCGTTTGTTTGGTCTGCAATATTTTTAAAAGCCATGGTGAGATTCCTTTTACCATTTATTGTTGTGTTCGGCGATATTTACCGTGTTTGCAGTATTGGACACGCTTGAGAAGATGTGTACCTACCAAATACCAACCCAATTTCTCCATGGCTCAAAACAAGAAACAGCAAGCAAGAAATAATATTTCAAATGGGTGAAAATGAGATTTGTAGCAAAGGTCTGTGAAGAGATGGGGAGGTTGAAGAATAG
Source organism: Acinetobacter sp. DSM 11652 (assembly GCF_900109815.1). Classification (NCBI taxonomy): domain Bacteria; kingdom Pseudomonadati; phylum Pseudomonadota; class Gammaproteobacteria; order Moraxellales; family Moraxellaceae; genus Acinetobacter; species Acinetobacter sp. DSM 11652. Next base: position 198,205 of record NZ_FOBK01000002.1, on the reverse strand, counting down.
AAATATTGTATGACCAAGAGAAAGTCCATTCAGCTTGATCAATACACATTAACAATCAAGACCAGTAAAATGAGGTCTTAGATGAACAGAATTTATAGATTTTTTGAAGAAAGCCAAGCAAAGAGTTGGTCATACACTTGCTGACGAACCAGTTTTTTTGAAAGAACCAGATCATGCAGGCCATCTTTAATTGTCATTACAGTGACATCACCTTGTAATGCTTTTGCATATTTTTCGATCGTTTTTACATCTAAAATCACATCAGAGGTCTGAGCATCAATGTTGTATTTCTTGGGATTGGTCGTGCGACTTGAGTGCATAACAAGGAGTGGAACTGAAATTTTAGGACCAGATTGAATTTTCTGTTGTGCTTTCACAACAGCACCAATAAAACTCAAATACACTTTGGTGTAGGTTTTAGGTTTAAGCTTGAGATCAAAACTCCATTCACCGTTCAAATTTTCGTGCAAACTCTTCACGTAAAACTTATTTAACTCACTTGGTAATTGCATCAACGGAAATTGCTGAGCTAATTTTGCAATCATTGGAAGCGCATATTTCTTTTTCAATACATTCATATTGAAATCATAAAATGGGCTGTTGGCCCAGATTGCTTTAATCAATGGATAATCAGGGTGTCGAATTGAAAAATAAGTGGCAGTTAAACCGCCTGTAGAATGACCGCATAATAATACCGATTCATTTCCCTCACTCTGAATCGCATTCAATGCGGCATGAATATCTTCATCATATTCGGTTAGGTCTTTCACAAAATAAGGTTTTTGATGCGGAAGTAGTGATCTACCGTATTTTCTAAGGTCAATGGCGTAAAAATGAAAACCTTGGGCATTAAATTTTTTCGCCATTTCTTGTTGGAAGAAATAATCAATAAAGCCATGGATATACAGCACAGCTTTAGTTGATGAAATATCTGATAGACGACGTACTAATGTTGCAATAACCTCACCATCATAATCAGGCGAAAATTTGAAAATATGTTGCTCAAATTTTTCACCTAAAATGTCGGGTTGGTAGTGTAGCGTGGTCTCAGCACTCATTTTTTCGATCATCTATTGATTCATTCCCTGATTCAAAATTGTTTATATTGACTATAAATATTCTTTTAAAAGTTGTTCTGTCTCGTCAAACAATCGCTGAGCTAAACTACGATTTTTCGCATGTGCAGATTGAAAAGCTGGTGTTTGCAAACTTTTGTATTGACCTGTTTTCTTAGACCATTCAGGTGATAACGCAATTTGATGAATAAGATTTGCTGGTTTGTTGGGTGAGATTAAGAACAATTTTAAAGCGCGATATTGATAGTTAGGAAGCTCGCGATAAATTTCGGAATCCACACCACCTGGATGAATTGCATTACTGGTGATAGATGTGCCTTTGAGCTTTTCAGCTAAGGCATGACTAAATAGTAAATTTGCTAATTTACTATTTCCATAGCTGAGTACACCGTTATATTTTTTAACAGAATGAAATTTAAATTGATGTGTGTCAATTTTACCCAGAACATGCATCATGGATGCAAGATGAATGATACGGCCTGAAGGCGCGTTTTGAAGTAAAGGTAACAATTGTATTGTCCACACAAAATGTCCTAGATAATTGACACCTATTTGTTTTTCAAAACCATTAGCCGTTTCTTCTAATTTAGGCGTCATTAGACCTGCATTGTTGACCAAAATATCAATCTGTGAATATTTTTCTTTTAAAGTTTGTGCTGCAGATTTGACTTGATTTAAATCATTTAAATCTAATTCTACAATATCAATTTGACCATGACCTTTGGTGCTGATTTCTGCTTTAGCTTTCTGAGCTTTATCCAAATTACGACAGGCAAGTACGACATGATGACCATCTTCAACAAATTTTTTTGCTGTCGCTAATCCAATTCCTGTATTTGCACCTGTAATCACCACTGTTTTCATTATTGTCTCTAAAGTTCTTAGTATGAGATTGTTTTAATACAGTCAGAGCAGTGAGTCAAACGTACTTTCAAGAAATTTTCATATAATTATTGCATGATACGAACTGCTAATGTGACTCATACAAAAGTTACAGAATCTGAATAGCACAACTCATTTTAAGATAGAATAATATAGTTATATCGTTGTTATTTTTAAAATTCTTCCAGTCTTTCTTATTTAGGCAAACTGTATGCTGGCGTGTCCTCCGCAAAATCCAAAGCAACGTCATCAATATACTGCACAGGCATTAATTGATCATTGCGATACACTCAAAGCCGTATTTCAGGATCAGTGGTTATATCTATGGACGATTACGCCTGAAAATTTATTCGTAATTGATCAGGAAAATAATAGCTTAGTGATCGCAGATGGACTGCTCACAGTTGAGTGTATCGATGATTATAAAATTCAATTTTATACATCCCACTCAAATGTCGAGATTCAAAAAATTGCGGATTTTATGTTCAATGATTTTAGTTTTATCTTTAATCATAAGGCCTCACATCATTCTTTATATTTAAAAACGAAAGTGCAGTTATTTCGTCAAATGCTGGTTGAAGAAGTCTTTAAATGGGTCGATGGAGAAAATCGTGTTGAACAATGCCTTTATAATTTGACCGATCAGCAAGCGATGCAGTTAGATCGAATCATGATGCAAAGTGAGTATTATGATGAACCTCATTTGCTGAATTTCAGCCGATTTGGTGCTGAAATACCTTTGGAAGTTGAACTGAATTTTAAACATCTGTGTTTGGTCAATTCAGTCATGGGAGATAATTTTCTTGCAGTGCAAAAATTGATCCCAGTTTACGATCGGTTAAGCACTTCAGCAGAATTAATGTTGCCAAAACGGTTATATCGTATGGCACAAATTTCTTTCGAAGAACAATTTAGCTTATCTCAATTGGTAGACTTAGAGCCTGATTTCAATTTACTCAAACAGCATAACGAGCAAACACCGCATTTATTAGGTTTTACACGTTGGATCAAACGAGGGTATTGGCAGTATCAAGATATTTTCAATAAACAAAATTTTGTAAATAAAGATGTGCAGTATTGGGTAGAAGATATAGCGCAACAGTCACAACTGTTTATACACAAAAGAGCAGTAAATTGGTTATTTAAACAAGATTATCTTGTCATCGACTGGGTAAGTGAAAATTTAAAAGATCCCAATATTCGATTGGCCGTCACCGCTTTAAGTTTTGTGGATTGCTCTAAAGTACATCCGCATGTAATACAACTCTCGATTCAATATTTTGAACAGGTTATCGGTCGTTTATTTATTTCTGAGTGTTTACGTATTTCACAGCAACAAGCATGGTTTGAACTATCTGCTGAGCATCATTCATATGCATTGAATGAGGCACAAAATTCTCAAGATTTTAAAAAATCACAGCCACTCACGGCTTCTATTTTATATCTTAAGGAATGGTTGGACTTGTTATGGTCATTGGATCAGCAAGGATTGAGTTCAGTGAAATATGTCTTTAAACGTATTTCTCAAGTGATGCAGTCTTATATGTTGTTTTTAAATGACTTAGTTAAAGATCTGCCTGATGAAATCATCAAATTTATTGAGCCTTCAACACAACATCAAACGCATTTTCATTTTTTAATGCAGCAGTATCATATCAATCTAGATGAGTTTAGGCAGCGCTTTAAGCATCCAAATTCTCAATATAACCGCAGCAATAGTATTTTTGACTCTTATATCGCAGATTATCTCATTGATTTTTTTCAACAAGATCGAACCATTGCGAAAAACATGACTTGGCCCGCATGGTATCAGCAAGCAATACGTTGGCATCAACATTTACATTATGTGGATACATTGACGACTTTGAAATTGCGACATGCTGAGAGTCATTGGAAACGAGTATCACCGCAAGCAGTTATGTATACAGAGAATTGGAAATTTGTGGAGTTGAATGAGTTAGAGCAAATTATTCAAGAATCTGTAAATTATAAACATTGTTTGGCTTTATCTTATACCCAAAGAATTATTGATGGTGAATATGTGGCGTTCCATATGTCAAATTTGCATGATCCCTCACAGCATTTGACACTCGGTTGTTTTTTTAAATTCGATCAGCTTCATTTTGACCAACTGCGTTTGCCCAATAATGAAGTTGCTGATCTAAAGGTTGTGAGGGAAGCCAAAGAGTTTGTACATCAAGTCAATGAAATGTTGATTTGGAATTTTGGAGATCCTGAACAAATCAACAACTGATGCGCCTTAAATTGACGTATTCACGCGTTACCATGATCATAAGACTGATTTTTGGCTTAACTTTTTGATGAAATGTCGTTAGGCTATGAGCGTTTAAATTAGGTTAAGCACATATGAAACAAGAAACTGCACTGAAGTTAATGAAAGCAGGAGAAAATGTCTTTTTGACAGGTTCTGCGGGTGCAGGAAAAACGTATACGCTTAATCAATATATTAATTATCTTAAGGCACGAAAAGTTTCAGTCGCCATTACCGCATCTACAGGCATTGCAGCCACACACATGAATGGGATGACCATTCATACGTGGGCGGGGATCGGGATCAAAGATTTTTTATCAGATGATGATCTAAAACGCATGAAAGAGCGTAAATATCTCAAAGAGCATTTAGAAAATGCGCAGGTATTGATCATTGATGAAATTTCGATGCTACATGCGAAGCAGCTTAATTTAGTTAATCAAGTGCTCAAGTTTTTTAAAGAGTCTGATGAAGCATTTGGTGGCATACAGGTGATTGCCGCTGGAGATTTCTTCCAGTTACCACCAGTCGGACGCAATGACGAAAAAAATCGAGATAAATTCTGTTTTATGTCCCAGGCTTGGGTAGAAGCGAAATTTCGTGTTTGTTATTTAACTGAACAACATCGACAAGATGGCTCAGCCTTGAATGATATTTTGAATGCAATCCGTGCACAAAATATTCAAGCCGAGCATATTCAAGCTTTACAACAAACGCGTGAGCAAGATATTGGTGAAACATTTACACGTTTGTATACCCATAATATGGATGTTGATGCCATTAATTACCGTCATTTAAATGAGATTGATGGGGATGGTCATCAATTTTGTGCACAAATGGATGGTAATGAAAAATTAATAGAGACATTAAAATCTTCCGTACGTGCACCAGAAGAATTGACCTTAAAGAAACATGCCAAAGTCATGTTTGTAAAAAACAATTTTGATGTGGGTTATATCAATGGCAGCCTTGGTGAAGTCATTGGCTTTGAAGAAGTAGATGATCACGGGGTATTACCTAAAGTGAAATTAACAGACGGCATTGTTCTGGTGGTTGAACCTGAAACCTGGTCTGTTGATAATGATGCAGGAAAGACAATCGCGAGTTTTTCCCAAGTTCCTTTGCGGTTAGCTTGGGCGATTACTATTCATAAGTCTCAAGGGATGACTTTATCGGCGGCGGAAATCAATTTGGCGAATACCTTTGAAAAGGGTCAGGGCTATGTCGCCTTATCTCGTTTGAAATCTATTGATGGTCTGAGGTTGCTCGGCTTCAATGAGCAAGCATTAGAATTAGACAGTTTAGCAATTAAAGCCGACCGAAGATTTCAAGAACTCTCTGATGAAGCAGAAGCGCATTTTGGTGATGCTGATTTAGAAGCGCAACATAAGGCATTTATTCGGCACTGTGGTGGCACACTCAATGAGCTTGAGATTAGTCGTAATGAGAAAAAAATTGCCAAAAATGCAGGCAAAGCCAATTATGCCACCGCGACTCTCGATGAAACTCGCGAACTCTTTGAAAATGGTTATGAAATTCAGGATATTGCGGTTGAGCGTGGTTTAACGCCAGCAACCATTATTAACCACTTAGGCAAACTCCATCGTGAGCAGGGGTTAGATATCTCGGTTGCTCATCCTGGGGATGAAGTCGTTGAACAAGTACGTAAAATCTATAAAAAATTACTTAAAAGACAGAGTCCTGAACATTTCGGTGAAGATGGTGCGATCAAGTTGCGTCCGATCGTGGAAAATACCAATCCGCGTATGGGCTATGACCAAGTGAGATTAGCCTTATTATTCATTGAATAATGAGTTACGCATTTGAAATTGATTTTTTAACACACAAGCAAAGGGAATTAAGATGCCACAGATGATCGTTGAGTATTCGGATAATATTCAAAATTTAGATGCGCAAGCGTTACTTTTAGGCTTAAACCACGCTTTATTTGATACAGGTCTAGTGGGGCATCCTTCTGATATCAAATCACGTATTCGTGCTAATAGTGATTTTCTGATTGGTTTTGGCGAAGAGCCTCAAGCCTATATTCATGTTCGTTTAGGGATTATGACGGGGCGTAATGAAGAGCAAAAGAATCTTATTTCAGATCGCTTAAATGAGTATCTTCATAGCTTTAATGGTTATCATGCTCAAGGCTTAACGGTTCAATTGATCATTGAGTTAGCGGAAATGCCAAAAGAGCATTATCGTAAAGGTAGAGTTCAGAAGTAAGACAAAAAAGGCTGAAGTGATCTTCAGCCTTTTGTTATGCAGCAAAAGTCAGTATTTCGATATCTGCACTGTTTTGAATTTTTTCAGCCGAATAGCTATAGAGTTCATCGATAAAAGCGACATTAAAACTTCCGACAGTTTGAGCCTGCGTATAAGCGAGTTTTCCTGCGATAGCAAAGTGTACATGGGCAGCAATACATGCAATGGTTGGGTTTGTTACGCCAGCATAAGCTGCAATTAATGCACCTAAGGCGCATCCTGTAGCGGTAACTTTTGGCTGTAAATACGAACCTCCATTAATTTTAACCATACATCTATATGACTTAGAAAGAATAAAATCAGATTCGCCCGAAATTGCGATACATTCAGAGAAATCTAATAAAGTTTTTGCCTGTTCTACTACGGCAGCGCTATCGAGGGTACTGTCTACACCCTTAGATTGATTTTGTTGTCCTGCTAAGCTCCCAATTTCTGAAGCATTACCTCGGATAATGGTGGGTTTAAACCGCAATAGATCATTTGTAATTTCAGTACGCCATGGCAAAACAGCACTATAGCCAACAGGATCTAATACCCAAGGTATATTTTTTTTGTGAGCAGTTTCTGTGGCAATTTTCATTGCGGCAACTTGTTCTGTATGAGGTGTCCCTAAATTGATACTTAAAGCTTGACTAATACCCACGAAACTTTCAGCTTCAAAAGGATTATCAATCATGGCAGGTGAAGCACCAGCAGCTAACAGTACATTTGCGACATAGTTGGCAGCAACCTGATTGGTCATACAATGCACTAAAGGTCGAGTGGTTTTTAACAGATGCCATGCTTCAATGACCTGTTTAAGAATCTCTTGGGTTTGAACCTCAATATCTTTTGGAGCATTTGCTATCAAGTTTTCTGGATGATTCATAGTCGTTCGCTAGCGTGTAAAATAGTGGTCTTGGTGATTACAATTACGACAAATTAAACTGACATAGTCATCTGCGTCATAATCCACAGTAAGTTCATTCGAGCCACAATTCATACAACGTTTTTGTGAGTAGAAATTTAAACGTGGCTCGATTTTACTCCACGATCGCCAAACAGGTTGAAAAAAGATTGATTCATCATAGCCTAGAAAATGAAAAAATAAGATTTCGCTCATTTTACTTAAAGGTAAGTTAGGTAGCCTTGGCAGTGTTGAGGTTTCCCATTTTTCAGCTAAAGAACGTTCACGATATTGCTGTAAGGTCTTTTTTAAAAGGTTGGTATTGATAAAATTTTCATTACGGGCTTGGAGTGCTTTCTGATGGTGCAAATACTCAAGCGCAGTTTGAACTAAATAATAGATTTGACCCACAGCAAGAGAGTCTAATAATCTAAAACAAAAGGTTTGAAAACTCTGATTTCCAGCAATTTGAACGCCCCAAGTACGACAGTAGTATTGCGCAAATTGAATAATTTCTTGGTACAACAGAGTATAGAGTGCACTTTTGACTTCATCACTATTTTTAAATGGTACACCTTGGCTCAGATTTTCATAAAAGAGCTGACGTAACGCTTGAGTAATACTAAACAAGCTCGGCTCAGAATAGCCGTCAAGACGGACATTAATATAGTATTGACTGAGTTCACTCGAAAAGTCACGTGGGACAAGAATATTGTCTTTCAAAAGTTGTTTCATCAAATGATTTTGAAATAAATAACTTGGGGTAATGGTATGATATTTAATATTTTCCCAATCGATGAATTCTTGATGTTGGGTATGCTCATGGACTTGTTGATCTAATATTGAGAGTAAAAACAACTTGTGCATAAAGCTCAGTTGATGCAAATCGAGTTCTTGTATGTCTTTATTCTTCGATGCAATCTTACGTTGTTCTTGAATGCGAGTTTCCTGCATCAATTTCTTTCGTTTTGCTGTGCAGCGCTCACAATGGCAGTTGCGGTTTTCATCTTGAAAGACTTGATGGTGGCAATGGGAACATTGATGGAATAGGATTTCTTTATCAAATTCTTCTGCTTCAATAAAGTACATACTGGCCTGACAAAGTGGACAGAAACTACTTTCATCAGCATTTTTTTGGAGAATTTGCAACATGGCAGCACTTTAATTTCAAGATGAAAGAATTATACACACGATTGTTCAACATCGCTTGATTGAGTCAGTATTGAAAACAAATCTGACTGGTGTTGCGATCAATAAAATAAGCAGGTGAATGCCTGCTTATGTGAAATATATGAATAGATCGAACAGGAAAATCATTTCCTCAAGTGTTAGATCGACCTAGATAGAGGATTTAATAGGTTAAAGGGCAAGGGAGCTCTGAATCGGAAAAATGTTGCATTTTAGCTTGGATCAGTACCTGAGATTTCTTTTGAGATAATCTCTTGATTCCGAGTGCATCATAGTTTTTCAATACAGCTGTGACTTCTGATGTTTCAATAGGCATTCCCTCACTGGTTAAAAATGCTGCAATCACGCGATGATCAATTTTAGCAGCATCCATCATCTGCATGGTTTTGATGTTTTCTACTCTGACTATGTGGTCCCTGATGAGCATATTTGACCTCATTTATGATTTATAAGTTTTTTGATGATTACCGCTCTTAAACTGAAGCAATAATTATGCTTGAAAATAAAGAAGTGAATTTTTGTTACATTTCTATTGTGTATAGACAAGATAATTGAAGTGGGTGATAAAGAAACAAACTGTTGTTAATACAAATAAATTAAATTGAAAAAAACATGAATAGACCCATATTAAATAGAGCGTCAAACACAGACAATTCGTCAATTTTGACCTATGATCAATTGACTTCACATAAAAGCATAATCGCTGTAAAGAACAGCTTATAGGACGAGTTATGAATATCGCGGCAAATCCAGTGATCGAAGCAGATCAAACGATTTTTTTGAAAGATTATCAGAAGCCAGCATTTGTCGTGGATTCGATTGATTTAAATATTCAAGTCTATGACGATCATACGATGGTGACAGGCACACTAAAAATGCAACGTCAGACTGAAGGTGATTTGGTTTTGCTTGGTCGTGAGCTTGAGTTGAAGTCAATTACACTGAATGGTCAAGAGTTAGATTCTTCGCAATATCATCTAGATGATGAACAGTTAGTGATTAAAGATGCACCTGATGATGCATGCATCGTTACAGTCGTTGAAATTCATCCTGAATCAAACACACAACTTGAAGGTTTATACCAAGCAGCATCTGATCTGTTTGTTACACAGAACGAACCAGAAGGCTTTCGTAAAATTACGTTCTATCCAGACCGTCCAGATGTGCTGTCTGTTTTCACAACACGTGTCGAAGCGGATAAGAAATTTCCAGTCCTACTGGCGAATGGTAATTTAATTGAAGCGGGTGAAGTAGGCGAAGGACGTCATTATACCATTTGGCAAGATCCAACCAAGAAACCAGCCTATCTCTTTGCATGTGTCATTGGAGACTTAGCGGTTTTAAAAGATCGTTACGTCACTTCTGAAGGTCGTGATGTAGCTCTAGAAATTTATGCTGAAGAAAAAGATATTCCTAAGTGTCATATTGCCATGGAAGCACTTAAACATTCTATGCGTTGGGATGAAGAACACTATGGATTACCTTATGATTTAGACAATTATATGATTGTCGCGACCAGTGCATTCAATATGGGTGCAATGGAAAACAAAGGGCTTAATATTTTTAACACATCATGTGTTTTAGCTGATGAAGAATACACGACTGATGCTGCGATTATGCGTGTTCAATCTGTTATCGCTCATGAATATTTCCATAACTGGACGGGTAATCGTATTACTTGCCGAGACTGGTTCCAACTTTGTCTGAAAGAAGGTTTAACCGTTTTCCGTGATCAATCTTTTTCTGAGGATTTGCAGTCTGCTGCTGTTCAACGAATTGATGATGTAGCAGTACTTAAAGCGCACCAATTCCCTGAGGATTCAGGCCCATTGTCTCATCCTCCACGTCCAGATCATTTCGTAGAAATTAATAACTTCTATACAGCGACTGTGTATGAAAAAGGTGCAGAAATTAACCGAATGATGGCGACTTTATTAGGTAAAGAAAAATTCCGTAAAGGAACGGATGAGTATTTCCGTCGCCATGATGGTCAAGCTGTGACTGTGGAAGATTGGGTTGCTGCATTATCAGCAGGTTCTGGTGTGGATTTATCAGGATTTTTAACTTGGTATAACCAACCGGGTACACCTAAGCTTGAAGCCAAAGGTGAGTATGATGCTGAGCAGAAAACTTATCGTTTAAACTTTAAGCAAAGTTTAAAACCACATCCAAAATATCCAAACTTAAAAGCGGTTCCAATTCCTGTCGCTTTGGCTTTGTTTGATGAACACACTGGTGAGCAACTTCAACTTGAATGCTCAGCTTTAGTTGAAGATCAAGTCAAAGATGGTGTTTACTTATTCACGAATGATGAAGCAACGATCGAGTTTAAAAACGTGGCGAAGGTGCCTGTAATTTCACTATTACGAAATTTCTCTGCACCCGTGAATTTAGAGTTTAATTATACTGATGAACAGCTTGCGTTCTTATTACAGTACGAAACCAATGGCTTTAATCAGTGGCAAGCGACGCAAACATTGCTTGAGCGCATCTTATTAAATGACCAACCTGCTGACATATATATTGAAGCGATGTTAAAAACGCTACCTAGAGTAATTCAGCAAGATCCGCTGTTAGCTTCACGTTTATTTGATGTTCCGAGTGAAGGTTATTTGGGTAGTCGTATTGACCACGATTATCAACCGACAGCGATCTATGAAAAGCGTAATGCTCTATTAGATACTTTGTCTCGCCGTTTAGGTGATTTTGCTAAAGAAACTTATTTATCATTAGATCCAGCAACACAGTCAGATTTTTCCCAAGCTATGGGTACACGTGCTTTAAAGAACATCATGCTTTCTTTTATTGCGCGTCAAGGAGATGAAGCTGCATTTGACTTAGCTGAGCAACAGTATCGTCAAACACGTAATATGTCTGAACGTTTAGGTGCTTTAAAAGTGTTGGTGTGGAATGATGCACCGCAAGCTGCTGAAATTTTAGAAGATTTCTATGCGCGTTTTAAAGATGAGGCTCTATCAATGGATCAGTGGTTTATGATCCAAGCAGCTCATCCGAAAGCGACAGCAGAGACGATTCAAAAACTGACATCACATGCTGATTACGATCTTAAAGTACCTAATCGAATCCGTGCTGTAACTGGTGGTTTAAATTCAAACCCTGTGAATACTTGGAGTTTTGGGGTAGATCACATTATTCAGTTGGCTCAATATTTGGACGAAAAGAATCCGATTGTAGGCTCACGTTTGTTACAACTTTTGTCACGTTGGTACACGTTAGCCCAACCTCAACAAGCCGAAGTCAAAGCGAAACTCGAAGCATTGAAACCTATCGTGAAATCTAAAAATGTATCTGAAACTTTAAATAGTATGCTTGCTGTTTAAATCACAAATAAAAAACCAGTGCAATGCACTGGTTTTTTTTGACTCAACAGAATCAAGCTTGCATGGTCATTAGACTTGCATTACCACCTGCAGCTGCGGTATTAATACTAATTGCACGTTCAATAAAGAAGCGTTCTAAAGGAATGTCATAATTACCAGGCTCTAGATGTGTAATTCCGATGATCGCACCTTGTCGCTGAGCCACTTTATCTTGCAATTTTAACAGTTGATTTTTGGTGCCATGATGTAGAATTGCATCAAAACTACCTGTCTCAATATCAGCAATGATGGCGATACGTTGAGCGACTTCTTTAGGCATAGACTGTAAGTATTTTAAAACAAACGTATTCTCACCTAGAACAGTTGGCTGAGAGCCAACCGCGAGAATGGCATGAAGTTGATGAATCTGATCTATTTCTTGATCTGCCAAGCTTAAAACACGATGTCTCGGTAACACAACATATTGATTATTTTCACCTGTTGGTCCTTGTAATTCATAGCTATATCCGACACAACTTGGTTGCAACACCTTCATTTGATAATGAGGGAATGACTTATTGACCCAATCTTTATATTGATTCAATACGTTTTGATGTTCAGTCAATTCAACGCCTTTGCTCGTTGCATAAGGTTGTTCAATTTTTTTATGTGTACATTCATGCATTAACCGATAAATATACATCGGTCCACCAGCTTTGGGACCTGTACCAGATAAACCTTCTCCACCGAAGGGTTGTACACCGACAACAGCACCTACAATGTTGCGGTTAATATAGAGATTTCCAACTTCTGCTTTTGAAATTACGGTTTGTATGGTTTCATCGATACGCGTGTGTAAGCCCATAGTCAAACCATAGCCTTTGGCATTGATTTGATCAATAAGTCGATCAAGTTCGCCATATTTATACGTAATGACATGCAGTACTGGACCAAAAACTTCACGTTCAAGATCATCTAAATGTGGTAACTCAATTAAAGTCGGTTTAACAAATGTCCCTTGCTTGAGATGAGAGTCATCTTCATCCCACATGAGTTGTTGAACGTGATAACCCAGAGATTTCATTTTATTAATATGTTGATCAATGGTTTGTTTTGCTTCTCGATCAATTACAGGTCCAATATCAGTTTTCAATAAACTTGGAATGCCGACACGCAATTGCTCCATTGCACCTTTGAGCATTTTGATCACGGTATGTGCATTATCTTCTTGAACACATAAAATTCGCAGTGCTGAACAACGCTGACCTGCACTATCAAATGCTGAGCTGACAACATCTAATACCACCTGTTCAGTCAGGGCAGAAGAATCTACGATCATGGCATTTTGACCGCCAGTTTCTGCAATGAGAGGTATTGATTGACCAAATTGATTCAGTCGTTTTGCAACGGTTTTCTGCAAAATTTTCGCAACCTCAGTTGACCCTGTAAACATAATACCTTGAATACGATGATCACTACTGAGTTGTGAACCCACTGTTTCACCACGTCCTGGCAAGAGCTGTAAGACAGATTGTGGTACGCCAGATTCCCAAAGGATCTGAACTGCAATTGAGGCAATTAAAGGAGTTTGCTCCGCTGGTTTGGCGATTACAGTATTCCCTGTTACAAGTGCCGCCGCGATTTGACCTGTAAAAATTGCCAATGGGAAGTTCCAAGGACTAATACACAGTACTGTACCTAAGGGTTGAATAACGGCTTTGTGTTCTAGATCTTTCACTTGTGCTGCGTAGTAGCGTAAGAAATCTACTGCTTCGCGTACTTCAGCAATCGCATTGGCAAATGTTTTACCGCTTTCACGACTGAGCAGAACCATTAGCTCTTCAAGTCGAGACTCCATCACATTGGATGCTGTAATTAAATATTCTGCACGTTGATCTTTTTCTAAATTTTGCCAATCCTGCTGTGCTTCAGTCGCATTAACTAACGCCATTTCCACTTGCATGGCATGAGTCTCCGTCACTTCACCGACAATATCTTGATGGTTCGCAGGATTGAGAATTGCCATTGACTTTGTATCGTGTACGGATTCATCTAATCTCAGACCCATTGGGGTGGCTTTAATTTGAACTTTAGACCATTGTTGATAAGTATGATTCAAATGTTCAAGGTCTTGGTCATTTGCAAGATCAATTCCAAGAGAGTTAGGGCGATGATCAGCATATAAATGTTTCGGATATGGAATAGCAGGGTGCTTTAATCCAACTTTGCCTTCGATTCGACTTGTGACATCAATGGTTTGATGTGGATTTTCAATCAAGTCATCAATTTTGAGTGTTTTATCAGCAATACGATTTACAAAAGACGTGTTTGCCCCATTTTCAAGCAATCGTCTAACCAAATAAGCCAAAAGGGTTTCGTGATTTCCGACAGGTGCATAAATTCGGCAAGGTACGCCTAGTTTATCATCTGCTTTAGAACCGACGACTTGTTCATAAAGTGGTTCACCCATGCCATGTAAACATTGGAATTCGTATTGTCCCTTATAATATTGTTCAGGATTTGCCAAATGATAAATAGTGGCTAAGGTTTGTGCATTATGTGTTGCGAATTGTGGATAAATAAAGTCTGGTTCGGCTAAAAGTTTGCGAGCACATGCAATATAAGATAAATCTGTGTGCACTTTTCGAGTAAAGACAGGATAATCGGTCATGCCTTCAACTTGTGCTTTCTTAATTTCACTGTCCCAATAGGCGCCTTTGACCAAACGAATCATTAAACGTTTTTGACTACGCTTAGCTAAATCAATGATGTAATCGACCACGTAAAAACATCTTTTTTGATAAGCTTGAATCACAAATCCAATGCCTTTCCAGCCATTCAATTTTGGTTCGAAACATAAGCGTTCAAGAAGTTCCAATGAAATTTCCAGCCGATCAGTTTCTTCAGCATCGATATTTAGACCAATATCATATTGTTTCGCTAGAACCGCTAAATTAAAGACTTTGTGATAAAGCTCATCGTGTACACGGTCAATTTGCGAGCGTTGATAACGTGAATGAAGCGCCGAAAGTTTGATTGAGATCCCAGGGCCTTCGTAAACATCTTTGTCAGACGATGCCTTACCAATCGCATGAATCGCATTTGTATAATCTTGATAATAGCGCTCCGCATCATGATCTGTAAGTGCTGCTTCACCTAACATATCATATGAGTAACGAAAGCCTTGTTCTTCTAATCGTTCGGCATTATTTAACGCCTCATCAATGGTTTCACCTGTAACAAACTGTTCACCCATCATACGCATAGCAACATCAACGGCTTTGCGAATAATGCCACGGCCACTTCGTGCCAAGATGCCTGTGAGTAGACCAGATAAACTATTTGCTTTAGGTGTTTCCATTAATTTACCGGTCAACATTAAGCCCCATGCTGCCGCGTTTACAAACATTAGGCTGCTTTGACCTAAATGATCTTTCCAATTGCCTTGGTTGATTTTGTCTTTGATCAATAAGTCACGTGTTGCTTTATCAGGGATACGTAAGAGCGCTTCAGCTAAACACATGAGCGCAATACCTTCTTGTGAAGATAATGAAAATTCTTGTAATAAACCCTGTACAATGCCTGCTTTGCCCGCTGACCCTTTACGTTCACGTAATGAATGCGCTAAATTGAAGGCTAATTGATAAATTTTGTCTGAAATTTCTTGATCAATCTCGGTCTCTTCGAGAAGTGTTTCGACACATTCAGACTCATCACGGCGCCATGCACGATTTATTTCTAATTCTAGATCTGATTTATCTTTAAATTCAGTAATGTCTTGAATGTCTAATGGGCGAGAAAGGGGTGAGCTAAGTTGTTCCATGAGATATACGCCAGCGTCCTGTGACAATGAAATAGATTTATCTTTAAGGTTTATTTAATTTATGATTACAGAAAATATGGTGCATAACTCACTATAATTGGAGTTAAATTTAGAGAATAATTCGCATGCAGACTCAAATGATGACCTTGGATCGTACAGATTTAAAAATTTTAGATATCTTGCAAAAAGATGGGCGTCTATCAAATATAAAACTTGCTGAAATGGTCAATCTTTCTCCCACAGCAGCGCTTGCTCGAGTACAAAAATTAACCAAAGATGGATATATTACAGGTTATGAAGCCAAGTTAAACCCAGATCTGCTGAATCGAAGTTTTGTGGTATTTGTCGAAATTTTATTAGATAAAACAACTCCAAATGTATTAGAAGAATTTTCTGATGCAGTCAGAAGTTACCCTGAGATTGTTGAATGTCACATGATCAGCGGAGGGTTTGATTTTGTGGTTAAAATCCGTTGCGCCAACATGGAAGAGTTTCGCAAGATTTCTGGACAGGTTTTATGGCAACTGCCAGGCATCAAAGAAACCCGTAGCTATCCAGTGATGGAAGTTATTAAGGAATCGTCGCAAGTGCAACTTAAGCAAACATTTAAAAAGTAAATGTATAAGAAAGGGGCTATAAGCCCCTTAATTTTTTATTTCTCATTACCTTCCATTTTTGATTTCTTGCATTTCAATTTCATATTTCTGTTGAGCTTCATCAAAACGGTCAGTCACATCTTGCGCTGGCGGGCGGCCTAATAAACTCATCACCATAATACTCATCCAAGATAAAATAAACCCAGGAATGATTTCATAGACGCCTGTATCAGCCATGGTGTTTTTCCATACAATGACGGTAACAGCACCAACAATCATACCTGCCAATGCGCCATTGATGGTCATTCGCTTCCAGAAGAGAGAAAGGATAATCAGTGGTCCAAATGCTGCACCAAAGCCAGCCCACGCATAAGCAACTAAACCGAGTACCTTGCTGCCCGGATTCATTGCAAGGAAGATCGCCATAATCGCAACGATTAATACCATCAAACGACCTACCCAAACCAGCTCGGTTTGTGATGCAGATTTACGAATAAATGCTTTGTATAAGTCTTCTGTAAGCGTGGTAGAGCATACCAATAGCTGGCAACTGAGGGTACTCATCACTGCTGCAAGAATCGCGGCGAGAATCACTCCTGCAACCCATGGATTAAATAAAATTTTAGTTAATTCCATAAAAACAGTTTCAGGATTTGCATTGACTGCAGCACCGAGTTGAGGAAACGTATCAAAGTAAGCGATTCCGAAATAACCGACAGCGACTGCACCACCAAGACATAGAATCATCCATGTCATTCCAATTCGACGTGCTGCTGGAATAGACTTCACGGAATCTGCTGCCATAAAGCGCACAAGAATATGTGGTTGACCAAAGTAGCCAAGTCCCCATGCCATTGAAGATAAAATTGCTACAGTGTTGAGATCTGAAAGTAAATTATTCGCTAATGGGCGTGCGGATTCCACAAGGACACTAACTTGCTGAGCATTTTCACCAATGGCTAAATAGGTCATTACTGGAGCAAGTAAAAGCGCAAAGATCATCAAGCCTGCTTGGAATGTATCTGTCCAACTGATGGCTAAGAAACCGCCAATACAGACATAACTAATCGTTGCCACTGCTCCAATCCATAGGGCTGTGTTGTAATCCCAACCAAATAGGCTTTCAAATAAACGTGCACCTGCGACCATGCCAGAGGCACAATAAATTGCAAAGAAAATCAAAATTACAAAAGCTGAGATGATACGAAGAACTTTTTTCCGATCACCAAAGCGGCTGGTGAAATAGTCGGGGAGAGTCAATGCGTTATGTTGTATTTCGGTATGAACACGTAGACGACCCGCGACCAACAGCCAGTTCAACCAAGCACCGATAATTAAACCAATGGCAATCCAAGCTTCGGATAAACCTGAGAGATAAATTGCACCAGGTAGGCCCATGAGTAACCAGCCACTCATATCTGATGCACCTGCGGATAATGCAGTGACGACACTGCCTAAACTCCGACCACCTAAAATATAATCATCAAAATTATTCGTGGCTTTGTAGGCATAAAGCCCAATGCCAAGCATCGCCACAATATAAAAAATAAATGTGATTAGCGTAGGATTTAATTGGCTCATTGCTATGCCATCCTTTGTCTGTCCTAAATGACCATCTTTCCGAGATGAATTTTTAATCGAATTATTCGAGGAGCTGATTCAAGCACGTTTTGAAAATTACGCTCTGTTACATTTGAGTGAGATTTATAGTTGTTTAGTGAAACTGAATGTAATTTTGGTTACAAAGACTATTTTTTCAAAAAAGTTTACTTTGAGGTTTAAAACAATTCTATAAATGATTATTTTTAACATAAAGTTACATTTGTCACTTAAACAGCGAAGTTGTAATTTTTTATTGCATAAAGAAGTATTAAATCAATAGTGAAAATAAGCATGAAGCCTATCATCGATATTGCACGATAATGGTGCATTATTGTTGAGTAATAAAAGTGTCTACGGTTCAATTTGATAAAACAAGAATAGAGCATGATCTGCTCGGTGAAAAAGCGGTTCCTTTCGATCGTTACTATGGGATTCATACCCTGCGTGCGATGGAGAATTTTCAGATTTCGCATCAACAAATAGGTGAAAACATACATTTTATTCGTGCATTGGCACAGGTAAAAAAAGCATCAGCACAGACAAATTTAAAATTTTCCAAATTGAGTCAAGATGTCAGCCAAGCGATTCAATGGGCTTGTGATCAACTGATTGAGCAGCCTGAAAGTTGGAAATCATCATTTCCAATTGATATTTATCAGGGTGGGGCTGGAACTTCTATTAATATGAATAGTAATGAAGTGGTGGCTAACCTTGCACTCGAGCATCTCGGCTTGCCTAAAGGTCAATATGATGTAATTCATCCAAACGACCATGTGAATAAATCGCAATCGACCAATGATGTTTATCCAACTGCATTGAGACTAGCAACATATTACAGTTTAGAAGATTTATTGTCTCAAGTTCGCTCATTAATCGCTGCTATTGAGATCAAAGCATCTGAATTTCAACACGTAATTAAAATGGGGCGAACTCAACTCCAAGATGCTGTACCCATGACACTCGGACAAGAGTTTCGTGCATTTGCGACGCTATTAAAAGAAGACTATCGCCTCATCCAAAAGATGCGTCATTTACTGCTAGAAATAAATTTGGGTGCGACTGCGATTGGAACGGGTGTGAACACACCTCATGGATATGCACTAGAAGTGGTTCAAACGCTTTCTCAAATTACTGGATTGAAATTACAAGGTGCTGAAGACTATGTTGAAGCCACCAGTGATTGTGGCGTATTTATTATTCTATCAAGTACTTTAAAGCGTTTAGCCATCAAGCTCTCAAAAATTTGTAATGACCTGCGCTTATTAAGTTCAGGGCCTCGTACGGGATTAGCTGAAATTAGATTACCTGAATTACAAGCCGGCTCATCCATTATGCCTGCGAAAATCAATCCAGTTATTCCTGAAGTAGTGAACCAAATTGCTTTTAAAGTCATTGGTAATGATTTGACAGTGACCATGGCAGCTGAAGCGGGGCAATTACAATTAAATGTCATGGAACCTGTAATTGCACTGACCATGAATGAATCAACCAATTTATTAATTCAAGCAATGCAAACACTAGAAAACAAATGTATCCAAGGTATTACTGCAAATGAACAGACTTGTTACGATGCAGTGATGCGAAGTGTTGGCATCGTCACATTATTAGATCCGATTCTAGGCCATGCCAAATGTGATGAAATTGGGAAGGTTTGTCTTGCAGAAAATAAAACCATTCAGCAAGTTGTCATTGAGCAGAATCTTTTGACGCAAGAGCAGTTAAATCAAATTTTCTCTTTTGAAAATTTAGTGTCTGAGATCGCGGGTCATGTTGTCGATGATATGAACATGGACAAAGTAAGCTAATAGAGTAGATAGAATCTGAAAATCAATTGAATATGAATTGATGGCATATTTCATTCAATGAGGTATGCCATTTTCATTGAAACTTTTAAGTATAATTTCTTAATTGAATGTTTATAATAATTAAAATTATGAGCTATCAATACAAACATTATAATTTAGAGAGAATGAATGAAAAGAATAGCAATAAGCACGCTGCTGTGTTCGATGTTGCTGGCATCCTGTTCAAAAAAAATAGAGGAACATTCTGCTGAAGCAGTTCAAGAAAATACTGCTGATACTCAAGTCGATATGCAAGAAGCGGCTGAACCAAATACTTTGCCCGTCCAGGAGCAAAAACCTGAGGTCATATTAAATCAAGAGGTTAATCCAGTTGAACTGACTCGTCGTATGGTTCGAGAGGCGCAAGTGAACTTTACCGTTAAGGATGTGGTGAAAAGCAGTTTAGAGATCGAAAAAATAACCCTTGAAGCAGGCGGATTTATTGAAAGAAAAGATATTGATTTCAATGTGGTTGATCTTAAACGTCAGAATATTTCAGAAGGTAAAGTAAAAGTATTTGAAAAAGTTGAACCTATATCTTTTATGGTGCTACGTGTACCGAGTGAGCGTGCCCCACATGTTGTTAATCAACTTTTACCTTTAATGTTTTTTTTGAATCAGCAACGCTATAGTGCACAACGTTTTGAATTGAAGCTTCTTCAAGAAAAAATGAATCAAGCACAGACTATTTCAAGTCAAGCACGACCAGCTCATTTGAATGAAATCACACGGCTCACTCAACTCGAAGTTCAAGACCGTGTTAAATTCAGTACGATCAGTTTACAACTGAATCAACCAACACTGGTCCGAGAAAGGGTTGATATTGATATTGATGCAGTGGCGCGATTAAATGGTGATCACTTTATTCAGCGTGCTTGGAATAGTATCAAATATGGCTGGCAATTTGTGCTCGATCTTTTGGTGTTTTTATTAATGATTTGGCCTTTGTATTTGATTGTCTTAATTGGCTTCTTGTTATATAGATGGTTAAAACCTTATTTTGATAAACTCAAATAAGCCCATGCCTCAATTTGGCTGAACTGAAGAAAGAAGTTTAGCCAAATCTTGCATTCCTTCGGTTGCTGATTTTGAGATACATGTATAGTTTTGTGGCACACGGCCGAGATCGGCTTTAGGGTCGATATAATACGCATCACAACTTGGTGAAATACTGTGTACTAAGCCTGCAACAGGATAAACAGCTAAGCTCGTTCCAATCACAACAAAGATTTCAGCTTGCCGGCAAATCACTTCTGCTTCTTCAAAAGCGGGAACGGATTCACCAAACCATACGACATGTGGACGAAGCGGATATCCAGCGTCACAGAAGTCACGAGAAATATCCAGTTCAGTGCCTTCAATTGTGTAAAATTTGTCTGTGAATTGAGCATCTGGCCCCGAGGTTTTGGCGAGTCTTATATTTCCATGAAGATGCAGTACTTTTTTGCTTCCAGCGCGTTCATGTAAGTCATCAATATTCTGCGTGATCACATGGACATCAAAATGTTGCTCAAGTGCTGCAATCGCAAGATGTGCTGCATTAGGTTCAGATGCTAAAATTTTTTTTCGCCGTTCATTGTAAAAGCGCTGTACTAAAACAGGATTGTTACGCCAAGCTTCAGGCGTTGCGACGTCCTCTATGCGATGGTTTTCCCAAAGTCCATCGCTATCTCGAAATGTATTGATACCACTTTCGGCACTCATACCAGCACCCGAAAAAATCACAAGCTTTGTTTTAGACTGATTCATCCAATCTCCATCCTATTGATTTTGTGCCCACGTATGACGTCAGGATCAACTTAATATTCAAATATTCATTAGAGCTTATATAGTTTGATTCAGAAATTTTGAGATTTCTTGTGCGAATTTAATGGGTTCATTGATTAAAGGCGTATGCCCTGAGCGCTCAAACAGTACGATACGATGATTTTTAACCGATTCAGCAATGAGCTTTTGCCCTTGCGCTGGATAGAGTGCGGATTTAGCGCCGATAAAAAAAGTTACTGGACATTCTAACTTTGAGATCGATGCTCTGTAATCTTCTTTATGGTTTAGATAATTGTCAATGTACCAACGCATATAGTCGAGACGTTGCATAGGGAGGATTAACTTTTGAATTTTCGGTTGATTGAGTGTTGTTTTAAAAATTTTAGCGCTCAATTGATGATTATCTTGTAAAGATAAAAATTTAACCCAAAGCTCGACTAATTCGCGGCTTAAGTGAGTAGGTAATTCACTCAGGTTTTGATAATTTTCATGTTGATGTAAAAAAGAAGAAAGTTCGATGAGTAGCTTTTTGAACTCTGGATAGCGATCGCCCAATAGCCCGAAACTCCAAGTTTCATCAGAAAGTATTTTAGGGGTTTGATCAATATGCAAGTATGCTTGGATTTGATCAGCAAATTGACCATATTGCATACCATGCATGGCAGTAGTTGCCCCCATAGAATAAGCAATCACTTTATATTGTTGTCTAGGGCGTTGACTGATCAATGCCTGAATATCGTTCCAGTGACTTGAAATAGCATCAGTATCTGGAATTTTACAATGCTTAGACCCACCAAAACCGCGCCAGTCAGGAATAATGAATTTATATTTCTTTAAATTAAATGCAAAAAAAGGAATCCATTGCCAACTTTGCATTCCTAAACCAGATAGCACCAAAACAGGTTCACCTTGACCTATTTCACGAACATATAATTTTTCGTCATCTTGCATGGTATAAAATGGCATAGATATATCCTTTATTTTGTATTCATTATTTTCAATTGTGGAATTACACGTTCTAACCAACTGATCCAACCTTGCTCTAATTCAATGCCTAATTGAAGAATCATTTTATGAATATAGAGTGTACGATCATCATTATTTTTATTGGCAAAATCTTTGTCGTAAATCGCTTGGTATATTTTTAACTTATTTTTATGAATTTCTAAATGAGACTCCAATTCTGTCAGCACATTATTACCACCTAGTTGTGCTTCAGCTCTTAAACGCACCATCAATTCTTCTCTGAGTTGGGCAGGCTCACTATGCTGTACCATCCAATTGGCAAGTTCAGTTCGACCTAGAGCATCAACTTTATATTTTTTCTTTCTCGAGTTGGGATCACCTTCATCAATAGTCGAAATCCAACCTTTTTTTTGCATAGCATTGAGTTCACGATAGATTTGTTGATGAGTTGCATTCCAAAAGAATCCCATAGAACGGTCAAAGCGACGCGCAAGTTCAATACCTGTACTTGGTTTTTCGATGAGACTGGTCAACAAAACATGTGCTAAAGACATAAATCATATATCGTAAAATGTTGAATCAACTTTATTATGCAACATGTTGCATAAAATGCAAAATTAGAATATATATTTATGCAACAAGTTGCATGAAGCACACAATAATAGCAAGCAAACGCGAGCCATGAGGTCAGAATGTCAAATTATCCAAACTTACTTGCACCACTAGATTTAGGTTTTACCACTTTAAAAAATCGTGTATTGATGGGTTCAATGCACGTAGGTTTAGAAGAGGTTGAAGGTGGCTATGAACGTATGGCCGCATTTTATGCTGAGCGTGCTCAAGGACAGGTCGGTCTTATCGTGACGGGGGGAATTTCACCCAACGATGCTGGTGTGACTTTTGCTGGAGGGTCAAAATTAGACTCGATTGCTGAAGCTGAGAAACATAAAATCATTACACAAGCGGTGCATGATGCTGGTGGTAAGATTGCAATGCAGATTTTGCATACTGGTCGATATTCATATCAGCCTGAAAATGTTGCACCATCAGCAATTCAGGCACCAATTAATCCAGTTAAACCTCATGCTTTAAGCTCAGCTGAAGTTCATCAAACCATTGATGATTTTGCCAACTGTGCAAAGCTGGCTCAATATGCAGGTTATGATGGTGTTGAGATTATGGGGTCTGAAGGTTACCTCATCAATGAGTTTATCGCAGCACGTACCAATCACCGTGATGACGAATGGGGTGGGAGTTATGAAAACCGTATTCGTTTGCCGATTGAAATCGTGAAACGTACCCGCGCAGAGGTGGGTGAAAACTTTATTATCATTTATAGACTTTCGATGCTCGACTTGGTTGAGGGCGGTTCAACGCTTGAGGAGGTCATCCATCTTGCAAAAGAAATTGAGAAAGCCGGCGCGACTATCATTAATACAGGTATTGGTTGGCATGAAGCGCGTATACCCACGATTGCAACGAAAGTACCTCGAGCAGCATTTACATGGGTGACAGAAAAGCTAAAAGGTGAAGTCAATATTCCATTGATTACCTCAAATCGTATCAATACCCCTGAAATGGCTGAACACGTGTTAGCTTCAGGTCATGCAGATATGATTTCTATGGCTCGCCCAATGCTTGCAGATGCAGAATTTGTACTAAAAGCTGAACAGGGTAGAAGTGACGAAATCAACACGTGTATTGGCTGTAACCAAGCGTGTTTGGATCATATTTTTTCACTCAGAATTGCGTCATGCTTGGTTAATCCACGTGCATGCCATGAAACTGAACTCATTTTTAAAGAAACCCATACGCCTAAAAAAATTGCTGTCATTGGTGCAGGTCCTGCAGGATTGAGTTTTGCTACTTATGCAGCTGACCGTGGTCATCAGGTCACCATTTTTGAAGCAGCCGATCAAATTGGGGGGCAATTTAATATTGCAAAAACGATTCCAGGAAAGGAGGAGTTTTATGAGACATTGCGTTACTTTAAGCGAAAAATTGAGTTGCAGCCTTTAATTCAATTAAAACTTAACCATACTGCAACTTTTGAAGAGCTCAATACAGATCAGTTTGATGAAATTGTCGTCGCTACAGGTGTGACACCTCGACATTTAGATATTGAAGGAATTGATCATCCAAAAGTGCTGTCTTATATCGAAGTTTTAAGAGAGAAAAAACCAGTCGGACAGCGTGTTGCGATTATTGGTGCTGGTGGTATTGGTTTTGATACTGCTGAGTATCTAACCCATGAGGGGGAAAGTGGAAGCTTGAATCCTCAAAAATTTTATGATGAATGGGGAATTGATACATCATATTCTAATGTAGGAGGTTTAAAACCTGCTCAAGTTGAACAGCCATCACGTGAAATCTACTTATTACAACGTAAAGCGACTTCAGTTGGTGCAGGCTTGGGTAAAACGACGGGTTGGATTCATCGTACTGGATTAAAAAATCGCGATGTAAAAATGGTTCCAGGTGCAACGTATAACAAGATTGATGACCAAGGTTTACATATCACAATCAACGAACAAACTACCGTCTTAGACGTGGATCATGTGGTGATTTGTGCAGGTCAAGAATCATATACGGCTATGTTTGATCAACTTGAACAGGCAGGTAAAAAAGTTCATTTAATTGGTGGGGCGAAAGAAGCGGGTGAGCTGGATGCAAAACGTGCGATTCGTCAAGGCGCTGAATTGGCTGCCAAGATTTAAGCCATAAAATTTCTCTCTTGTATTCTAGATGAAAGTGCAAGAAGAGGATTTGGAGAGGGTACTTAATTAAATGAGACCTCTCCTTGACGCAGTATTCTCCCTTTTCTTCTAAAAGGTTGGACTGATACAACAAAAAGGACATAAAAATGACACTCGAAACCACACAAAAATCTATTCAACGTTGGCACCACATGCTTGAAACGCGTGATTTAAGTCTATTGAATGAGCTTTTGTCTGAAGAAGTCGTATTTAAATCACCCGTCGCATTTAAGCCTTATCCAGGCAAACAAGTTGTTACTTTTATTTTGACCAATGTGATTGAGATCTTTGAAAATTTTCGTTATCACCGTGAGTTCTATACAGCAGATGGGTTCAGTGTTGTGCTTGAATTTTCCGCAAATGTGGGTGAAAAAACATTAAAAGGTATTGATATGATCCAGTTTAATGAGCAAGGTCAAATTATTGACTTTGAGGTGATGATTCGGCCTAAAAGTGGTTTAGAAGCTTTGGCGTTGCAAATGGGCCAACGTATGGCTCAATTTCTACCAAAATAAATTAGGCATGTTTTTGGCTTATGAATTGGAGTAAGTAAATTCGGAGTCTGTATGAATCTTAATCAGCGTTTCAAGTGGGTGCAGGAATTCACTCAAACCCAATTTGATTATTTTACTGGTGCAGCTATACCTTCAATCTATTTTAATCCGCAAGGTGAGTTAGCGTATGTGATTTCAAACTTGAAACGTTTGCATTATAAATATAGACCAACGCCGTGGCTCTCGAATACGCATGCTCACTTGGTGTATTTTGATAAAATTCGAAAGAAAACCGTAAAATTAGAATATGACTTCATTGAACAGTTAATAATGTCTGATGGGGGAACAACGGGTATTGCTTGGTATGGTATGCATCTGCCTGCGGAAACACCTACTATTTTAGTGCTGCATACCATTACTGGAAGCCCAGCCAGTATGAGAGAATTGGTCAGAGACTTACATCAAGTCACAGGTTGGCGTATCGCATTGTGTTTAAGACGAGGGCATGCAGGTCTACCACTTTCAGTTCCTAAAATTAATCTTTTTGGAAACACGCAAGATCTAAGAGAGCAGATTGAACATATTCAACAGCGCTTGCCATATTCTAAATTGTATGCAGTTGGGTCTTCAGCAGGAACTGGCTTATTGGTTCGATATTTAGGTGAGGAAGAAAGCTCCACACCAATTCAAGCGGCTTTCGCACTTTGCCCTGGATACAATACGGAAACTGGTTTTTCAAATGTTCATCCTTTTTATAGCCGTTTGATGGCAAAAAAGTTAAATTCACATTTTTTAAAACCGTATAAGCAACATTGGCGAAATTTAGAAAGTTTAAAGCAACTGAGTGTTGCTAAAGATTTATTTGATTTTGAAAAAACATATTATCAGTTTGCTGGATTTGAAAATTATGACGCATATTGTAAAGCGACAAATCCCATCTATGTCTTTGAGAAGATTAGAGTGCCGTTGATGATTTTAAATTCGGAAGACGATCCAGTATGCCATATCCGCAATTTAGAGCCTTATAAAGAAGTGATTCAACATATGCCGAACATGGCAGTAGTGACCACAAAAAAAGGAAGCCATTGCTGTTTCTATGAAGGTAATAAAAATCCAGAATCTTGGGCACACAAATTAATTGCAGAATTTTTTTTAGAATTAGAGAAAGCCTGACAATTTTTGTTGTTTATAAATGAATAACAATTTGAATTTCATTCATGTTGACATAAAAAAACCGAGTCTTGTCACTCGGTTTTTTTAAATTTGAAAATTAGTTTTCTAAAGCAGGGGTAGCAGCAGCAATAGCAGCGGCAACAGCATCATCTTCAGATTGAGAACCACCTGTTGATGCACTTGGAGAAGGTGTAGGGCGTTCTACATTTTCAACAGCTGGTGCTGGCGCAGGATTCGTTTGTGCAGGCGCATCACGGTATTCACGACGAATAGTCGCTGACGTATTGTTTGTCTCCTGATGCTCAATTTCAACTTGAGTTGGTGGCTCAGGTTCGATTTCAGGTTCAGAAATCTCTATGTTCTCAATTTGTTCTGCCTGTTCAGTTGTTTCAACAGTTTGTTCCTGTTCTTCTTCCTTAGGCGCTTCTTTTTTTACACATGCAGTAACGAGGAGTACAGATAAGATTGCACCACCGATTAAAAATTTTTTATTCATAGTTGCTCAAAACAAACTAGCTAGATCGACTGACGTAGTATAACAGCAAATTAACAGATGAAAATCACTGAAAGTGTGCGTGAATCTTTATTGGAAATGATGATAGAATAACCAATTGTTTATTGTTCTTTGAATTGATGCGGATTGACTTTGCTTTATAGGTACAGAGTAAAGTAAAATTGCGCAACATTGCAGGCCGATTTAGGCTCGATTGTACGAGAAACCCAATGACCCATTTTATTTTCGTTACTGGTGGTGTTGTTTCATCACTAGGTAAAGGTATTTCAGCTGCTTCAGTTGCTGCACTTTTAGAAGCCCGTGGATTAAAAGTAACCATGGTGAAAATGGATCCATATATTAATGTCGATCCAGGGACGATGAGCCCGTTCCAACATGGTGAAGTTTTTGTCACAGAGGATGGTGCGGAAACTGACTTAGACTTGGGTTATTACGAACGTTTCTTGCGTCGTGCGAAAATGACCAAGCTTAATAACTTTACATCTGGTCGCGTGTACCAAGACGTTTTAAATAAAGAGCGTCGCGGTGATTACCTTGGTGGAACAGTTCAAGTTATTCCACACATTACAGACAATATTAAAGAACGTGTTCTTCGCGCTGGTGAAGGCTATGACGTTGCTATTGTTGAGATTGGCGGTACAGTAGGTGACATTGAATCTCTCCCATTCATGGAATCTGTTCGTCAGTTAATGGTTGAACTTGGTCACAAACGCACAATGCTGATGCATTTAACGTTGTTGCCATATATCAAGTCAGCTGCAGAGTTGAAAACAAAACCAACTCAGCACTCAGTGAAAGAATTACTCTCAATCGGTATTCAACCAGATATTTTGATCTGTCGTACTGAACACGATGTTGATGCTGATACAAAGCGTAAAATTGCGTTGTTCACGAACGTAGAAGCTCGTGCAGTTGTGGTGTGTAAAGATGCACGCACAATTTACGAAATTCCACGTACGTTCTATGAACAAGACGTTGATGATTTAATTTGCGAGCGTTTTGGTTATAACGATTTACCAGAAGCCGATCTTTCAGATTGGGATAATGTCGTAGAAGCACTATTAAATCCTGAGTACACTGTTCGTGTTGCGATGGTGGGTAAATATGTTGAACTTCCAGATGCTTATAAATCTGTAAACGAAGCACTCTTACATGCAGGTATCCAAAACCGCGTTAAAGTTCAAATTGATTATGTCAATGCCGAAGAACTAGAAAGCCAAGATGTAGCGGAAGTGTTGAAAGATGCTGACGCAATCTTAGTTCCTGGTGGTTTTGGCGAGCGCGGTACTGAAGGTAAGATGCAAGCGATTAAATTCGCACGTGAGAATGGAATTCCATTCCTTGGTATTTGCTTGGGTATGCAACTTGCGGTCATTGAATACGCACGTAATGTTGCTGGTATCGTAGATGCAACTTCAACTGAATTTAACCGTTCAACTAAATCGCCTTTAATTGGTTTGATTACGGAATGGTTAGACGAACGTGGTGAAGTACAACAACGTTCTGTAGATTCTGATCTTGGTGGAACAATGCGTCTTGGCGCTCAAAAATCAGAATTGGTTGAAGGCACTAAAACTGCAGAAGTGTATGGTTCAGTAGAAATTATTGAACGTCATCGCCATCGTTATGAAATGAATAATCGTTATATTCCTACTTTAGAAGAAAAAGGTATGAAAATTTCTGGTTATTCACCAATCCAACGTTTAGTTGAAACTGTTGAAATTCCTCAACATCCTTGGTTTATTGCTGTACAATTCCACCCGGAATTTACAAGTTCTCCACGTGATGGTCATCCATTATTTGCTGGTTTTATTGATGCTGCTAAAAAACAGTATCAAAAATCGAAATAATGAATGTCTTAGGACATAACTAGGAAGTTTAAATGTCACAATTAAAAGCACAAGAAATTGTACGTTTAGGCGATATACAAATGGCAAATCATTTGCCATTTGTATTATTCGGCGGAATGAATGTACTTGAATCAAAAGATTTAGCTTTTGAAATTGCAGAAACTTATGTTGATATTTGCAAACGTTTGGATATTCCATATGTTTTCAAAGCAAGCTTTGATAAAGCAAATCGTTCGAGCTTAAATTCTTTCCGCGGACCTGGTCTTGAAAAAGGAATTGAGTGGTTAGCTGACATTAAAAAACATTTTAATGTACCCATCATTACAGATGTTCATGAACCATATCAAGCAGCACCTGTGGCTGAAGTGGCTGACATCATTCAATTACCTGCTTTCCTCAGCCGTCAAACAGATCTTGTTGAGGCAATGGCAAAAACTCAAGCCATTATCAATATCAAAAAAGCGCAATTCTTAGCACCGCATGAAATGCGTCATATCTTGCATAAGTGTTTGGAAGCAGGGAATGACAAGCTGATTTTATGTGAGCGTGGCTCAGCATTTGGTTACAACAACTTAGTTGTCGATATGCTTGGTTTCGACATCATGAAAGAAATGAATGTGCCGGTCTTCTTTGATGTGACACATGCACTTCAAACCCCGGGTGGTCGTGCAGATTCAGCAGGTGGTCGTCGCGCACAAATTACGACATTAGCGCGTGCGGGTATGGCGACAGGTCTAGCAGGTCTTTTTCTGGAAGGACATCCTGATCCAGAAAAAGCAAAATGTGATGGACCTTGCGCTCTTCGAATGTCTCAACTTGAGCCATTCTTAGCTCAGCTTAAAGAATTGGATACCTTGGTTAAAGGTTTCAAAAAATTAGATACACACTGATGCAGCGTTAGACGCATCGTTTTATTAATCAACTGAGGAATTGTTCATGAGCCAAATCGTTGACATTCGTGCACGTGAAATTTTGGACTCTCGTGGTAACCCAACCATCGAAGCAGACGTTATCTTAGCATCTGGCGTAGTTGGCCGTGCATGTGCACCATCTGGTGCTTCAACTGGTTCTCGTGAAGCTTTAGAACTTCGTGATGGCGATAAAGCACGTTACTTAGGTAAAGGTGTTAAAACAGCTGTGAACAACGTAAACACGTTAATCCGTGACGCGTTAGTGGGTAAATCAGTATTCGAACAAAAAGACATCGATAATACGATGATCGCTTTAGACGGAACTGAAAACAAAGAAAAATTAGGTGCGAACGCAACTTTGGCAGTGTCTTTGGCTGCTGCGCGTGCTGCTGCTGACGAAAAGAAAACTCCTCTTTTCCAATACATCGCAGACCTTCGTAACAACAGCATTTTAACAATGCCTGTTCCAATGATGAACATCTTAAACGGTGGTTCACATGCGGACAACAACGTTGATATCCAAGAGTTCATGATTGAGCCAGTTGGCTTCACTTCATTCTCTGAAGCACTTCGCGCAGGCGCAGAAATCTTCCATTCTTTAAAATCAGTTTTAAAGAAACAAGGTTTAAATACTGCTGTTGGTGATGAAGGTGGTTTCGCGCCGAACTTACGTTCAAACGAAGAAGCAATTACAGTTATTCTTGAAGCAATTGAAAAAACTGGCTACAAAGCAGGTTCTGACATTATGCTTGCGCTTGACTGTGCATCTTCAGAATTCTACAAAGATGGTCAGTACATCCTTGCTGGTGAAGGCAATAAAGCATTCACAAACAACCAATTCTCTGACTACCTTGCAGGTCTTGTAAACCAATATCCAATTATCTCTATTGAAGATGGTTTAGATGAATCTGATTGGGAAGGTTGGTCTTACCTAACTTCGATTCTTGGCGACAAGATTCAATTGGTTGGTGATGATTTGTTTGTTACAAATCCTAAAATCCTTCAACGTGGTATCAACGAAAAAGTTGGTAACTCTATCCTGATTAAGTATAACCAAATCGGTACGTTGACTGAGACTTTAGATGCGATCTATCTTGCTAAAGCAAATGGTTACTCTACAGTGATTTCTCACCGTTCTGGCGAAACTGAAGATTCTACAATTGCGGATCTTGCAGTAGGTACTGGTGCTGGTCAAATCAAAACTGGCTCACTTTGCCGTTCTGACCGTGTAGCGAAATACAACCAATTGCTTCGTATCGAAGAATTGACGAATGCTATTTACCGCGGTAAAGCTGAGTTTAAAGGTTTAAATTAATCGTTTAGATTATTTTGAATTTCAAAAAACCACTCTGTAAAGAGTGGTTTTTTTTTGTTATTAAGCTATGAAATAAAAAGTGTAAATATAATGACTCTAGAATATTCAATAACTTTTGATATTTAACAGTACATATTTTTAAAAGAAATCAATCAATGTGAATTTGTTTAACATTTGCATATTTAACACAGTTACACATACTACCTTTCTTTGTTTTAGGGTATATTAGTGCTCTAATTTCATGATGTTAACTAAGCCTCAAATATAATGTTAGACGTCTTTAAAACTACTTCAAGTAAAGTGATTTTGCTGGTGGCAATAATTTTAATTGCCATCTTTCAATATCGCTTTTGGCTCGGTGAAGGAGGATATTTCCCTCATCAGGCGCTACTTCAGCAAATGAATCAACAAGCTGAAACAAATGAAGAGTTAAAAGAGCGTAATCGTATTCTGGCTGCTGAAGTATATGATCTAAAAAATGGTGTAGAGGCGATTGAAGAACATGCACGTTTAGATCTTGGCTTAATTAAGCCTCATGAAACGTTTATTCAAATGAGTACAATCAGTACGAATTACAAGCCGATTTACATCGACCCAAATGCTAACGTAGATTTAAGAACCAATGAGTCTAGACAACCTGAATCTGAACAACCGTAAATTATGGGCTATTATTCCGGCAGCAGGTTCTGGTAGTCGATTTTCCAAATCAGCGTTAAAGCAATATCAAATTATCCAGAATAAAACTGTACTTGAGCATACTGTAGAACGTATTGCTCAATTGCCTATTGCTGGCTATGTGTTGGCAATCTCAGAGCATGACCAATTTGCTCAGACACTTCAATTTGCTAAATCAGAAATCCTTCATTTCTGCTTAGGTGGTCAGGAGAGGGTTGATTCTGTACTTAATGGTTTAAATTATTTAACCAATATTGCAGATGAAAATGATCTGGTGTTTGTGCATGATGCTGCTCGACCTTGTGTCAGCTTGAGCAATTTAGAGTCTTTAATTCGCCATGTTATCGAATCTAAGCATAGCGCAATTTTAGCAACGCCTGTGCGAGATACTTTAAAAAGAGTAGATCCGTCGAGTGCTATTGAAAAAACTGTAGATCGAAGTGCATTGTGGCAAGCACAAACTCCACAATTGTCGACCATTAAATTGTTAAAAACTTCCATTGAACACGCTTTAACTCACAGGATCACAATCACGGATGAAGCGAGTGCGCTTGAATATGCTCATCATCCAGTAGATGTGGTGATTGGACGATCTGATAATATTAAAATTACTTATCCTGAAGATTTAGAACTTGCTCGTCTGATTCTTCAGTCACAGTCTGACTCGAAATAATTTAGTTTTATGTTTGGGACTTTGCTTAAATAGCCAAAACATTGTCTTATAATAACGCCACTTAGAATATGCAATTCAGCCAATGATACCTTCACAACAGTACCGTTTTTTGCGTCATGCCTTGAGAGATGGACGAACAATCAAACATGATTCGTCACGTTGGACTAAATTACATTTAGATCCATGGTTACTTGGTTTTTTGATATTAAACGCAGCTTTTGGACTCATGGTTGTTTATAGTGCAACCAATCATGATTCAAGCATGGTGATTCGTCAGGCGACCAGTTTTGGTATCGGTTTTATTTTGCTGTTTATTTGTGCACAAATTCCTCCAAAAGTTTATCAAATTGTCAGTCCTTATCTGTATGCATTTTCGATTGTGCTTCTGCTTTTGGTATTGCTAATTGGTGATGTCCGCTTAGGCGCAAAACGCTGGATTTCTATTCCTGGATTAGGGAGTGTGCAGCCCAGTGAATTTATGAAATTTACGATGCCACTCATGATGGCTTGGTTTTTCAGTCTGCGGACTTTACCACCCAAATTTATGCATATTCTCTTTGCATTATTTCTGATGATGATTCCTTTTGTTTTAGTCGCATTACAGCCTGACTTAAACATTGGATTAATTATTCCCGGAATTTTTGTCATTTTTTTAAGTGGTATTTCTTGGCGTTTGATTGGGGCTGTGGTCGCTGGGTTTGCAGTGGTTGCACCATTATTATGGAATTTCTTTCTACAGGAATACCAAAAAAAGCGAATTTTAACTTTATTTGATCCTGAATCAGATCCGCTAGGTGCAGGGTGGAATATCATTCAGTCTAAAATTGCGATTGGTTCTGGTGGACTATTTGGTAAAGGTTTTAATGAAGGAACACAGTCTCATTTAGGTTATCTCCCCGAACATCATACAGACTTTATTATGTCTGCTTATGCAGAGGAATTTGGCTTTTTCGGTGTGTTCGTATTATTTGTTATTTTTGCTGCGATCATTATTCGTTGTTTGATTATTTCCATGAACAGCTTCCATAATTTTGGGCGTCTTTATGCGGGTGCGGCAGGTTTAACTTTCTTTTTCTTTGTGTTTTTGAACAGTGGAATGGTGAGTGGAATACTTCCAGTAACGGGTGATCCATTGCCACTCATGAGTTATGGTGGTACGGCAGTCATTGCAACGCTTGCAGGTATGGGCATTGTAATGTCTATACATACTCATCGCTAAAACATCTGGGGTTGACAGCAAATTTTCAACTCACATTCTGCTTACTCTCACATCTATTGAAACTTTGAGCTTCAATGATTGCTCTAATCAGTCATTACACTTTTATGCTGAAGAAGATGAAAGTGTAGATGGAAGTTGATCTATGCTATTTGAGAGAGTAACTCTAAAAAAATTAACTTATTTCCTCATTTTTTTGTAATAACTAAATTTTTATCGATGGTAGAGAAAATTTGAGCTAAACAATGATCTTTGTAACGTTTCCCAAGCTAAAAATTCCTGTCTTAGCTGTTGTCTTAAACTTGGTGATCCATTTGTATAAAAATATTTTTTAAAATTGATTTTCGTAGATGTATAAAAAAATTAACTATGGCATATTAATTGCTGAATAAGAATTAAACGAATATTGCAGGAGAGAGGTCTTCTGTAGATCCGCCGAAGGAGCAACGACCCCGGAATCTCTCAGGCAAAAGGACTGTAATTATTCTCAATCATCTGGAGAGAAGTCTAATGATGTTTAGACTCACCGAAGGGGATGGAAATAATCATATGTTATGAAGATTTCCGAAGCTCTCAGGTACCGTGACAGATGGGGCATTGAAAATATAAAATTTTCAAGGAGCTTTTATGTCACATATTATGGTGATTGGTGCTGGCATTACAGGAATAACCACTGCCTACGAATTGTTAGAACTTGGTTATCAAGTCACGATTCTTGATAAAAACTTATACCCAGCAATGGAGACTTCATTTGCGAATGGAGGTCAACTTTCAGCATGTAATGCAGAGGTGTGGAATCAGAAAGCAACGGTACTGAAGGGTATCAAGTGGATGACCCAAAAAGATGCACCATTATTACTCAACCCATCTTTTGATTTGCATAAATACGCTTGGTTGATTGAATTTATGGGTAATATCAAGCATTACGAAGCCAACACACAAAAAACGGTAAGACTGGCATTATTGGCAAGAAAACGGCTGTTTGAAATTGCACAGAAAGAAAATATTCAATTCGATTTGGAAAAGCGTGGAATTTTGCACTTTTATCATAATCAGCAGGATTATGACGTTGCTATACGAGTGAATGATTTGTTATGCAAAGGTGGATTAGAGCGTCACGCTGTTACAAATGAAGAAATTCACAGTATTGAACCAAGTTTGACGGGAGAATATTACGGTGGTTTTTATTGTCCTGATGATGCCACAGGAGATATACACAAATACACCACGCATTTAGCCCAAGTAGTAGCGCATAAAGGCGGGAAATTTTTATACGGTGTAGAAGTTGAAGATTTAAATCTGGATCATTCTACAGAGCAAGTTTCAGCGAAATATCGCGCTTGTGATCCTAAAAATAAAGATATACCCGATGGATTTATTCAAGCTGATGCAATTGTCATTTGTGGTGGAGTTGAAAGCTATCATTTAGCAAAACAGGCTGGGGATCGTGTCAATGTTTATCCAGTGAAAGGGTACTCGATTACAGTTCAGCTGAATGATGAACATAGCCAACAACATGCACCATGGGTAAGTTTATTGGATGAAAGTGCAAAAATTGTGACGTCGAGATTAGGTCGAGATCGTTTAAGAATTGCTGGTACTGCGGAATTTAATGGCTATAACCGAGACATCCGTATTGATCGCATACAACCTTTAGTTCATTGGGTGAATCGTAATTTTGATATTTCAACTGAGCATTGTGTCCCTTGGGCTGGATTAAGACCGATGATGCCGAATATGATGCCAGTGGTAAGACAAGGGAAGCATCCGAGAGTCTTTTATAATACCGGTCATGGGCATCTGGGTTGGACGCTGTCAGCTGCAACTGCTGCAATGATCAGTTTAGAAATTTCACAGAAAATAGCGGCTTAATGAAAAGCCACAATAGTATGAAAACTATTGTGGCAAATACATTTATAGTCGAGTGAAAACTTGATCTGCATTCAAACGAGATTTAGGTAATTTGGCATTAAAATCTTTTTCACTTCGATAACCAAGTGCCAATAGCACTGACGGAATCAGGCCTTTTGCGTCAAGATTTAACTCTTCAGCGATAATTTTTTCATCGAATCCTCCAATTGGAGTGGCATCGATACCTTCTAAACCTGCAGCAAATAAGGTTTGCCCAAGTGCAATAAAAGTTTGATTTTCAGACCAGCGCTGGATATCGCCTTTTTCGTTGCGATAATAATCAACATAGCCTAAGCGCGTATCTTTTTGAGCTTGTTTTGCTTGGTCATCTTTAAAACGACCACTGATTTCATCTTGATTTAATAATCGATCTAGATGAGAGTCTGTAATGTCTTTATGCGTACAAAACAGAATTGTGTGTGAAGATTCAAGGACTTTGGGTGCATTATAAACATACTTACCAACCAGTGCTTTAGCAATGCGCTGTTTGGCTTCATCAGTTTCGATGACAAAGAAATGCCACGGTTGAATATTGATAGACGAAGGTGCGAGCCTTAAAGATTCCAATAATTTTTCAAACTTTTCTTGAGGGATCTTTTTTGAAGAATCGTATGCTTTGGTGGTGTAGCGAGATTGGGAGATG
This sequence comes from Acinetobacter sp. DSM 11652, assembly GCF_900109815.1. Lineage (NCBI taxonomy): Bacteria > Pseudomonadati > Pseudomonadota > Gammaproteobacteria > Moraxellales > Moraxellaceae > Acinetobacter > Acinetobacter sp. DSM 11652. The sequence continues at coordinate 161,581 of NZ_FOBK01000002.1, read as the reverse complement.
TTTAACAAATCCATATTATCCTCCGATTATTCACAATATATTCATCTAAAAATTTTAAATGACTCTGAACTTAAATATTTTCTATAGTTGATGCTAAATGATATGAAAAATCTGACTTGTCTTTAAATCAATAGGCATATTTTAAATCAGTATATTTTTCTAATGACATTGCAATTTGTTGGTTGATAAATGCGCGCACATCTTCTTCAGTCATAGGTTGACCATTCTTGCTGATATTATGTTCGATCGGTGCTTGGTCTGCGGCCTTAATTTTGTAGACAAGGTGGGTGATCAATTCGTAATCGTTATTATGGTTTACGATGTTAGTCACATATTGATATGAATGCTCAAAGTTGAGATCTTGATGGGAAAATATAAATTGTTCAAAGATTGTCAATGCGGCGCCATCAGCAAGATTTTTGAGTTCATCAATAATTGTGGCATCTAGGCGTACATCATAACGTTCAGAGATTGCTTTACCATCGATTAATAATGACACTTTATCATCTTCATGGTGTTGAACAGTAATATTGCTGAAATTAGACATGACAAACTCACGAATTGAATTGAGTCGTTATTATCATATGCAAAAAAACTTAAAGCAAAACATACTGATTAATATTCAAACATTGAGTGAAATTTCAATTTAAAGGTTGATGAGATCATTACAAAAATAGAGGAACTAATAAGACCATGTTTTCAGTGTCAGATCATTGATTGACTGCTTAGAGAATTTCGATTGATTAATTTCCAAAATTTGAGCTTGATCCAAACGCCAGTCGCCTAAGACAATTCTTCTTTTATCTTGAGAGATATGGATTTGAGGGCGATGCGTATGACCATGAATTAATAACTCAACTTCTTTCAATGCATCGTGGACAGCATCTTGATTTACATTCATGACATCATAAGATTTAAATTCTTTTGATTCGTGGCTTTTTTTTCTAAATCCATTTGCAAGTTGAGTACGAAAAGAAAGTGGGGTTTTCCGCAGTATCCAAATGAGGAGAGGATTTCGGATTATTTTTTTAAAACGTTGGTATGAAATATCATCTGTACACAAGGCATCGCCATGTTCGAGACGAATATTGACATCGTTGATTTGTAAATAAGAAATTTCTGGTAGCAACTGACCACCAAATTTATTTAAAAAAATTTGATTCAGCGCAAAATCACGATTGCCGACAGAAAATAAAACTTGATTTCCCTGAGCAGTAAATCTTTTTAAGCGTTCAACGATTTCATCGAGCCAAGGAGCTGTATAGTCATCACCAATCCATGCATGAAACCAATCACCTAAAATATAGAGTTGGGTTTGCTGGTCTTGATAATGATCTAATAAATCTAAAAACCCTCGAACGAGTCGAGGGTGTTCAGGTGACAGGTGTAAATCTGAAATAAACAGATAGGTCACTTAATATTCCTTATTTGCCTACATCCCCATCAACTTTAGATGGGGAAACAATCCCTTGAACATGATATTCGTTTTAAAGCAGTGCTTGAAAACTTAATAAGTTAAGGGGTAGGTTTTTTATTCTGAGATAATTTTAGCAGATTCGATCACAACGTTTTCTAGTGGAACGTCAGCGTGGTAGCCACGGTTACCAGTGCGAACGCCTTTGATTTCATTAACAACGTCCATACCTTCTACAACTTTACCAAATACTGCATAACCCCAGCCTTGAGCTGTTTTACCCGTATGGTTAAGGAAAGCATTGTTTTTCACGTTAATGAAGAATTGTGCAGATGCTGAGTGAGGAGCTTGAGTACGTGCCATGGCAATCGTACCTTCGTCATTGCTTAAACCGTTGTCAGCTTCATTTTCAATAGAATCGCGAGTTGCTTTTTCTTTGAAGTTTTCATCCATGCCACCGCCTTGGATCATGAAACCGTCAATTACACGGTGGAAAATTACGCCATCATAAAAACCATCACGAACGTACTCTAAAAAGTTAGCAACAGTTTTAGGTGCTTTTTCAGAGTTAAGCTCTAGAACAATACGTCCTTTATTGGTGTTTAATTCGACTTGAGGAAAACTCATTCTATAATCTCCTGATCATGGACAAAAAGCCATGGGTTTGTGGTTGAGAGAAGCATAAGCAAACTGTAAACTACAAGGCAAGCAAAAACGTTATTTTCTTTGTTAATAATATGAAGATAGCGTTTTAATTATCCTATTTTATCTTATAGAAGTGATTTATCAACTATGAAGCCGAATGATGTTGTTTCATCCCTGCCAATTACCCCGACGACTAACAATCCATCAGTCGATGCTGCGCAGCAAGAACAACAACCGGGCTTAGACTTTGTACGTCAAGTAATTACAGAAGATCTTGCAGCAGGGCGTACAGATAAAGTCGTGACGCGCTTTCCACCAGAGCCTAATGGTTATTTACACATTGGACATGTTAAAGCGATTTGCCTGAATTTTGGTATTGCAGAAGAATTTTCTGGTTTATGTAATCTTCGTTTTGACGATACAAATCCAGATGCAGAAGAACAAGAATATGTAGATGGTATTGCGAACGATGTTAAATGGCTCGGTTTCGACTGGAATGGTGAACCACGCTACGCATCAAGTTACTTTGATCAATTGTATCAATGGGCGATTCAATTAATTAAACAAGGTGATGCATATGTCGATTTGCAATCTCCTGAAGAAATTAAGCTGAATCGTGGAAATTTTGTAGAACCAGGTAAAAATTCTCCGCAACGTGATGCAACGGTTGAAGAAAACTTAGCACGTTTTGAACAAATGCGTAATGGTGAACTTGGAGAAGGCCAAGCAGTACTTCGTGCCAAGATTGATATGGCATCACCGAACGTACATATGCGTGATCCAATTCTTTATCGTGTTTTACATTCTGAGCATCATCAAACAGGCGATACGTGGAAAATCTATCCAATGTATGACTATGCTCATCCTTTGTCTGATGCGATTGAAGGCATTACGCACTCGTTATGTACGCTTGAATTCCAAGACCATCGCCCGTTCTATGATTGGGTTGTCGCTAAGGTAAATTCTCCAGCAGTTCCACGCCAGTACGAATCAAGCCGTTTGAATGTTGATTACACCATCACCTCAAAACGTAAATTACGTAAGCTGGTCGAAGGTGGTTACGTCAATGGTTGGAATGATCCACGTATGCCTACAGTCGTGGGAATGCGTCGTCGTGGCTTTACTCCAGAAGGCTTACGTGATTTCTGTAAGCGTGTGGGCGTATCTAAAACTGATGGTATTGTCGATGTTGCAATGCTTGAATTCTGCATTCGACAATCATTAGAAAATACTGCTGCACGTGGTATGGCGGTATTGAATCCTCTTAAAGTGACATTGACCAACCTTCCAGAGGATATGGATTTAACACACGCACGCCATCCAAATGTTGATATGGGTGATCGTGTAATTCCACTGACTTCTGAATTGTATATTGATCGTAAAGATTTTGAGGAAGAGCCGCCTAAAGGGTTTAAACGCTTAATTCCTGGTGGTGAAGTCCGTTTACGTCATGCTTATGTGATTAAATGTGATGAAGTGATTAAGGATGAAAATGGCGAAGTTGTTGAACTTAAATGCTCTATCGATCCGCATACTTTAGGTAAGAATCCAGAAGGTCGTAAAGTCAAAGGTGTTATTCATTGGGTATCTGCAAATAAAGGGATTCCTGCTGAAGTTCGTATTTATGATCGTCTATTTACTGAAGCCGCACCTGATGCGGACGATGATTTCTTAGCGAATTTAAATCCAGATTCTCTAAAAATTGTTCAAGCGGTAATTGAGCCTGCTTTAGCTCAAGCGAAACCTGAAGATCGATTCCAATTCGAACGTGAAGGTTATTTTGTCGCTGATCAATTTGATCATACTGTTGAAAAACCTGTCTTTAACCGTATTTTGGATTTAAAAGATAGTTTTAAGCCTGCAAAATAAAGTTTGGTAATATCAAAAAAAGCCTGATTGATTCAGGCTTTTTTTTATTCAAATTTAGGTTAATCAATAATTTTTGGGATTAAATTCACATGATTAGATAAAGGTGAGTATTTAAGAATAATTTAATAAGTTATAAATAAAAACTAAAATAACATTATATTTCAAATATATATTTGACTATTTGGATTTTCAAGCGCATATTTAATTCAACCGAAAGGTTAATTTGAAACTTTGTTTTCCTCGAAACCCTGCTTAAGCGGGGCTTTTTTTTGCTTTAGTTTCTGATGTTGCTGTAAAGCGATATACACAGGGCCTTTCAGTTTGCGCTGATCATTTAACTTTTTCTTAATATAAAATACCAAAGCAAAACAGGTGGTTGCTAAAGTTAAAAGAAGACTATTTAAGTAGCTCATGAGTGAGCTGATATAACCAATAGTGGTGAGTCTATTCATCATTTTGATGACTTGTGGACTACTTTCGATGCCCGTGATCGCCCAAGAACATAAGTGTTCACAATTATTAATAATGAGATGATAGTTATTTTCATGCATTCGAGAGCGCATTCGTCTTACGACAGCACGACCTGAATATTTGGGGGTACTATAATGCCGAATCGTAATTTTTTTGCCATGTGCAAATTTTTGCAGAGATGTAATTTCGATCGGATGTTTTTTAAAGAGATGAGCAAAACCTGAATAATGAATAACACGACCCTTACCCACATAAATACCATGATGTGAATAACCAAAATGCTTAACAATTAAGTGAGCACCAAGAGGGAATTTTTTGACGTGTTTATGCCGCATTTATAAAATATTCCAATAACTTTACAGATGTACATTTATTGAAAGAGAGTCCACAGTATAACCGAATTGGAAATAAATAATGAGGTATAAATACAATATAAGCACCCTAAAAAAGGTGCCTAAATTTTTTATTCAAGTCAAATGAAGTTATGAGAAGAAAGCATTTTGTGCTTCACAATTTTTAATTGCATCTTCTTTAGGAAGCTGTTTAATTTGCTCTTCAAACTCGATTTTTTGACGATCTATGGCAGTTTGAGGAATACCGCTCTCTTTCGCTAATTTTTCAATGTTGCCCCAAACTTCCTCACATGCTGAAGGTAGCTTATTACAACCACTAAGCGATATGAAAGTCGCCCCTAAAATAATGAATAGAATATTTTTCATTGAATCCCCAAATGTATTTTTAATTATCCTATGAGCTTATCTTAATTGAACATTTTTAAATTGAACAGAAAATTTATCATAAAAAAAGCACTGTCTATGCAGTGCTTTTTTTCTTTACTGAAGGGTGATTTTGTTACTCAATAAATCAGTAAGATCTTTTTTTGAATAGCCACGCGAAATAAGAACTTTTTTGATTCCGCGGATTACATCTTCATCTGATGCCTTTTGTAAAGCCTCGATCAACTGATCGTTAGTCTTACATGAACAATCATTTTCAACACAAGCAATTTGATTTTTATGCTCGTTCTGCTGCGAATCTGATGAAAACAGCTTTTGCCAAAAACTCATAGAGCCTTCATTTGCAACCAAAGATAGGTCGAAATATAGTCGATTTAAAATTTAATGCAAGTTTGTAACCGTGATTTAAGGCTCATTTTAAAATAAATATTTCGATGATAAACCTAAAGTTTAACGAAATTATGACATTGAAAAATTAAATATTTCTTTATTTATATGATTTCTAAGTGAAATTCAAAAAGAATAAAAAATGGACAGTGTAAGAACTGTCCATTTAGTAAGAAATAAATTGTTTAAATTTTCTCTAACAGAACGCCTGACTCGACATGGTGGGTATAAGGAAATTGATCGAACAGCGCAAATTTAGTGATTTTATGAGTTCCCGATAACATCTTTAAATTGTCGTGCAAAGTATCTGGATTGCATGAAATATAAATAATACGGTTAAAGTGTTGAAGTAGCTTCAAGGTATCATCATCAATGCCTGCACGAGGTGGATCTACAAATACAGTATCGAAGTCATAACTTTGAATATCAATATTGGCTTCTTGTAAGCGTCTAAACTCACGTTCTGCATTGAATGCTAAGGTAAAATCTTCAGCTGAAAGGCGAGCAACTTGAATATTATTAATTTGATTTTGCTCAATATTCCATTGCGCTGCATAAACTGATGATTTAGCCAGTTCCGTCGCTAGAACGCGATTAAACTTTTGCGATAATGGGAGGGTAAAATTACCATTGCCGCAATAAAGCTCTAAAAGATCTTTATCACTGGTTTGGGCTGCATTACATGCCCATTCTAACATTTTTTGACAAACTTGCGCATTAGGTTGCGTGAAGCTACTCTCAATTTGCTTATATTTGAATTTACGGTCAAATACTTGTAATTCTTCAACTACATACTCATCTGTCAATACAATTTTTTGACCACGGCTGCGACCAATAATCTTAATTTTGAGTTTTGAAGATAAACTTTTTGCTAGTTGTTCCCAGTCTTGATCAAGCGGACAACGATAAATCAATGAAACCAGCATTTCACCGTTCAACGTTGAAAGAAAATGTACTTCAAACAGACGCTTAGAGAGCACTGCATTTGATTTTAGTTCAGACAGGAGAACTGGCATTAAATCATTAATAGATTTATCCGCGATTGGAAACTCATCAACACGTACAACTTTCTTTTGTATACCATCTTCCGCGCGTTCAAACATGGCATAAAACATATCATCTTCTGTATGCCAAATACGGAACTCAGCTCGCATACGGAAATGTTTTTCAGGAGATGAAAAAACTTCTAGTTCAGGTGGTTGATATTCAGCAAATTGATTGCGGATACGTTCAATTTTTGCATCAAGTTGTTGTTGATAAATAGAAGTCATAAAAATCTAAAAAAACTAGCACAAAGCAGAGTGAATGGTAGCAAATAATAAGCCAACATTCTTCTAAATCTTTGTGCTGTTGTGACTATCTTTTGGTGAGGTGCTCAACTAAGTAGTCGATGAACACACGTACAGCTGGTAATAAACCACGGCGAGAAGGGTAAACCACATGAAAAATACCGTGTGGCGCATTCCAGTTAGGCAGAACCTTAACAAGACGCCCATCTTTAATATAATCTTCAACAATACTGTCTGGGAGTAATGCTACCCCACAATTGTCACTTGCAAGTTGTGCAAGCATAAGTAAGTCAGAGCCCATCACGACTGGACTCACTTTGACTTTAATCGATTTGTTGTTTGAATCATGTAGTACGAGTTGTTGATCAGTATGTTCATCAACCATACTTAATATTCGATGATTTGAGAGTTCTTCAGGTTTTTTGATAGATCCAAATTCATTGAGATAAGCCTGGCTGGCGAAAAGATGTTGTTCAATATTTTCAAATTTTCGAATGACCAAACTTGGGTCATCATCCAAACTTGAGCGAACACGAAGCGCTAAATCAATTCCTTCATTGATGATATCGACACGTCGATTAGTAACCATCAATTGAACTTTGATTTCAGGATACTGCTTAAGGAAATTTGGCAGTATTTTGGTCATTTCATGCTGGGCAATTGATACGGGTAAACTGACACGAATTAAGCCTCTTGGTTGTTCACTTAAATGATCTACCAAATCATGAGCAGATTGGGCAGCATTCATCATTACTTGCGCATGGCGATAAATGTTCATCCCAATATCAGTGACAGCAAAATGACGTGAACTACGTTGAATAAGCCTTACACCGAGATTTTCTTCTAAATTATAAACACGTCGACTCAATTTTGATTTGGGAATGTCAGTTGCTCGCTCGGCAGCGCTAAAACCACCATGTTCGACAACAAGGGCAAAGCAATAAAAATCATCTAAATCTGAAAGCATGGATTCATTCCATATATGCGACGTTTTGTTAAAAAATACATTATTGTTCTGAATAGTCAATTGAGTTGCTGTGTTTTCTCTAAAATCTAAGGTTGTTATATGTAGTAATGAATAAAGAGGGCTATTTAAAAATCTAAAAGCAATGGTTAAACTTATGTTTTATAGCACGTAATACTTAAGGTTGACATGGCTTATACAACAATTGAACTTCAAGATCCTCAAGAAAATGTACAGTGCCCGCATTGTCAACATGCTGTTATCGACTGGAATGAAGAGCAATATATTCAACCTTGTGATCATACATTGTTTATTGCCATGGACTTGGGATTTGAATTTATTTCGGATGAATTTGAAGCAACTATGCCTCGCACAGTAGATGAAATTCATGCAGATGATGAAAACTCGGATGTGTTTACTGAGATTACACGTTCTGATTTACCTCAGTTTAAAATTTATAAAGTTGCATTGGGTGTCGAAAACCTCAATCGTTATATTGGTTTCCAATCATAATTTTTTTAATCACACGCATATGGTGAAAAGACTTGGGGTTTCCTTGAGTCTTTTAATTTCATTGTATTTTGATATTGATTGCAAAGTTCTAAGTTTGTGTTAATTCATGATAAGTTCAATGCTTTGAATTAATAAATCACGGCTATCATAAAATGCACTTATGGCTATAAACATCTGATCTACTTTTGGATTGGTTCGTGTTTTATCGATCAACTTCACCTTAGATCCAAGTGAATTCTATTTAACCCACTTGGATTTCAGCATTAGGATGACTCAACCTGCTTTTTTTAGGGGTTGCAATTAAATATGCTAATGTCAAAGGACCGAGACGACCCGCAAACATCAGTATCATGAGCATATATAAACTTGCAGGTTGTAATTCTGAAGTAATACCTCTAGATAATCCGACTGTACAAGCCGCGGAAACAGCTTCAAATAGTAAATCTAGAAAACGTTTATTAGGCTCTAAAATTAACAGCGTAAAGAAACCAATGAAAATGAGCATAGCAGTTATGCTAATGACCGCAAGAGCTTTATAGGTGACCGTTGCGGGAATCGAGTGTTTAAAAACAGTGACTTCGTCAGCTCGTCTCAAAAACGTGATCACACTCAATACAACAATAATAAATGTACCTACTTTAATACCACCAGCAGTACTTAAAGATCCGCCTCCAATAAACATTAATAGCATAGTCACCAAGGTTGCTGGATCACTCATACTGGCCATATCAATACTATTAAATCCAGAGGATCGTGGTACTGTGGCATGAAACCAAGCATTTAATGCTTGGTCTCCAATTGACATTGGGGCGAGGGTCAATGGATTATTTGCTTCTAAGCACCAAATCATAATAAAGGCAAATAGATTGAGTCCCGCGATAGTAGAAAGAATCAGTTTGCTGTTGGTTGAGAGTTTTTTCCACTTATGAGCGCGTTTGATATCCATAAGTACCACAAAACCTATTCCACCAATGATATACAACATGCTGATGGTCAGAGTTACAGCATATTGGCCTGAAAAACTCATTAAACTGTCTGGAAAAAGAGAGAAACCACCATTATTAAATGCTGAGATACTGTAAAAGGCTGCATAAAACAGGGCATCACTAAAATCGTAGTATTGAAGCCACGTAAATGTCAGGATGAATGTTCCAATCCCTTCGAAAAATAGAGAATACAATAAGACGGCTTTAACAGTGAACGAGGCCCTTGCTAAACTGGTTTGACCAATTGTTTCTTGAGCCATCACTTGTTGCTCTAAACCAAGTTTAGTGGAAAGGCTCAAAGCAGCCAAAATTGCGAAAGTCATGAATCCTAAGCCACCACATTGGATGAGTAGCATAATGATGAACTGACCAAAAGTCGTATATGCCTCGCCAATATTGACCACAGAAAGTCCCGTAATTGTCACAGCAGACGTGGCGGTAAATAAGGCTTCTAGCCAAGAGACATTTCCTTCGTGTGCAAAGGGAAGTTTTAGCAGTAATGTTCCAATGATAATAAAACTGAGAAAGCCCAAAGCAAGCAAACTTGGTGGACTCAAATTAATACTTTGCGTTTTTTTATTGATCAATTGATCATAAAATTTCATCATTTCGAAATAAATCTCGATGAGAGTTTACGTAGAAGATTGACAGGACCTTCAACAATTAAAATGTCATTTTTTTGCAGCAATGTACCAGGTGCGATGTCATAAATTACATGTGTGCCACGTTGTAATAGTAATGTTTGTACGCCGTCGCTGTGCTCCATGATATCTTTAAATTCTACACCTTGTAGTTTTTCACTCACTTCCACTTTGACAATATAACGGTCATCATTCAACGCCATATAGCGTCTAACCATTGGATAACTTAATGATTGTGCAACGCGAATACCCATGTCTTCTTCTGGATGAATAATTTGACCAATACCGAGATGCGTCAAAATCATATGATGGGCTTTCGATTTTGCTTTTACTAGGATTTTTTCTACGCCTAAATTTTTAAGGTTGAGGACACATAGAATACTGGCCTCAATATCTTCTCCAATTGCGACAACGACGGCATCGCAATTCTGTACATTCAGTTCTCGAAGTACATGTTCATCTGTGGCATCGGCGATGACAGCATGACTGATGTTATCAGAGATATTTTCAACGTATTTTTTTTCAGTATCGATTCCAATCACATCATGTTTTAATTGAGTGAGTTCTAATGCAACTGTACCACCAAAGCTGCCTAAGCCAATTACTGCAAATAGCGCCATTGAATATCCTAAAATTTTAAAGATCAGAAAGTAATGATTTGATTTTAATTTCGCTTCGACTGAGTTTATCTTGTTGATCTGAGTCGATTCAATTCATTTGTTGAGGATTATTTGTGATCACTATAAAAATAGTAAATCGTAATTGAAATCAATGTCCATGAAAGTGCTAAGTAAATATAAGTTAAATGAATATGATCGATCATAAAGTTAGCATGAACGAAACTTGTCATGAGCACAATTGCCATCATATATATCAACGTCATACGATAACGATAAATAGGTGCTAATCCCAACATGATATAGGGTAGTGCTGCATAACCTAAAAAAATAAAAACTTCGAGAAATTTGCTTAAGGTGGTAACTTCAGGATAAAGATATTTCGAAATAAACAGAATTGCGGAAAAGATGATCCACATGAGAAAAGGAATTACTACAAAACTGAACCATATTTGCATGATTTATCTTAATATCTAAAATTTTAAAGTGATCGTTTTTTCTATCTTTCGATTTTAATTGTATATCAATTATTGAATTAAAAAAGCCTGTCAAAATGACAGGCTGTATTGATTTTATTTGAGGAAACGTTGATAACCAAGATTATTGGTAATTTCTTCGTATGGATAATTGATACTTTCTAATGTTTCAACTAAACCATCAGGGTTTTGTTGTGCATCTTCAGCTTCGAGTCCAACCAATACACGACCTTCAGCCGCACCATGATTACGATAATGGAAAAGGGTAATGTTATGCGTTGGACCAAGACGTTCCAAGAATGTTAATAATGCACCTGGACGTTCAGGAAATTCAACGCGGAATAAACGTTCATTTTCAATATCAGCATGACCACCGATCAGGTAGCGAATATGTAATTTGGCTACTTCATCATCAGATAAGTCATCAACATCGTACTGAAACTTTAATGTCTCGAAGATTTCTTGACGTTCTTTTTCGCCGCTCTTTAAACTAATTCCAACAAATACTTGCGCTGCAGTCGCACTACTTGAACGGTAGTTGAATTCAGTAATATTTCGACCTTGAAGGGCACGACAGAAATTGAGGAATGCACCTTTTTGTTCAGGAATCGTGACAGCAAAAATAGCTTCTTTACGTTCACCTAATTCAGTTCGTTCTGCAATATAACGTAAACGGTCAAAGTTCATATTTGCACCGCATACAATTGAAACGATGTTTTTACCTTCTAAGCCGTGCTCAGCCACATATTTTTTAATACCAGCAAGTGCCATCGCACCTGATGGCTCAACAATACTACGGCATTCATCATAGGTGTCTTTAATTGCTGCGCATATTTCATCAGTATTCACAAGAACAACTTCTGGTTCTACGATTGGACCTGAATTGTCAGATTTTTGCAGACGAATCACTTCGAAAGGTTTTTCACCGATTTGCGCCACAGCTGTACCATCGGCGAATAAACCAACTGAAGGCAGAATCACACGTTCATTTACTTCTAAAGCAGCTTTTAAACAAGCTGACTCGTCATATTCCACAGGAATAACTTTGACATGCGGTGCTACATCACCAAGGTAAGCAGCAACACCTGCAATCAAACCTCCACCACCAACGGCAACAAATACATAATCCACATCTCGCCATTGACGTAAAATTTCATTGGCAATTGTACCTTGACCAGCCATAACGAGTTCATCGTCATAAGGCGGAATAAAAGTCATTCCTTCTTCTTGCGCACGTTGAATTGCGTATTTATTTGCGATGTCAAAAGAATCACCATGAAGTACGACTTCACCACCTAAACGCTTTACAGCTTGGACTTTAATGTCTGGTGTTGTCTTGGGCATCACAATAATCGCGCGAATTCCTAATTTTTTTCCTGAGAGTGCTACGCCTTGAGCATGGTTACCAGCAGAAGCGGTAATGACACCTCGTTCTAGTTGAGCTTTAGGAAGTTGGCTGATTCTGTTATAGGCACCGCGGAGTTTGAAGGAGAATACGGGTTGTAGGTCTTCACGTTTAAAACGAATATTATTGTTAAGACGTTCACTAATTCGTGGTGCCGCTTCGAGTGGGGTTTCGATAGCAACGTCGTATACCGTTGCTTGTAAAATTTGTCGAACCAAACGAGACAGCATGTTAATTTTCCATCTAACAGTTTAAAATAGGCGCTTATTGTAACAAACCATAAGGCTTAGCGGTTTAAAATAACTGCAAAAGTCCAAATTAGTTGAGTGAAGTCATGAGTCTATATGCAACCCAAGATGAGAAAAAACAAGCAGCAGCACAAGCAGCTTTAAAACACTTACCGAAAGGGGGCATTTTAGGCGTAGGCACAGGCAGTACTGTTAACTTTTTGATTGATTTACTTCCTGAACTTCAATTAGAAGCTGCTGTTGCAAGTTCGGAAGCGACTGCGCAGCGTTTGAAGAAGCTGGGCATTGAAGTGGTAGATATGAACTCAGTGGGTGGTCTTGATGCATATGTAGATGGTGCAGATGAGATTGATCGTCATATGCACATGATCAAAGGTGGTGGTGCCGCATTGACACGTGAAAAAATCGTGGCATCGATTGCAAAAAAATTCGTCTGTATCGTAGATGATTCTAAATGGGTAGATCAGTTGGGGCGTGATTTTCCACTTCCTGTTGAAGTGATTCCAATGGCACGTTCTGCTGTTGCTCGTAAAATTGTCTCTTTAGGTGGCGACCCAGCGTACCGTGAAGGTGTAGTGACCGACAATGGTAACGTGATTTTAGACGTGCATAACTTAAATATCTTAAATGCACTTGAGCTTGAAAAAACATTGAATGATATCCCTGGTGTGGTATGTAATGGTATCTTTGCTTTGAATAAAGCAGACATTGCGATTGTTGCGACCAACAATGGTATTGAAGAGCGTACAGCGGTTTAATTTTAACTCCTTGACGAGCTAGTCTCCCCAAACTCCCTCTTTTAAATAGAGGGGCTTTTCTTCCCCCCCTTTCTTAAAGGGGGGCTGATGGGATTTAATAATTAAAGAATAACAATGACTTTATCCGACCTTCCTGATATTGAAATCACCAAAAGTACTCGATCGAAAAGACTACGTCTACGTATAGATGGAACGTCAATTCGTGTGACTGCGCCATGGTTTTGTACCCATAAACAAATACAACAGTTTGTTCAAGATTCAGAAGCTTGGATCGTTCAAACTTGGCAGGCACAACAAAGTAAAATTCAACAGATTGATCGCGTTTTACCTTTATCTTTACAGTTATTTAATTTAGAAAATTCTATTAAAATTCAATATATTCAGCAGAAATTAAACTATAAGTTTGATTCAGTGATGAATGAGCTGAGTGTGAGTGATCGTCAGCCTCAACAATATTTAAAAGCCTTTGTTATTGATTATGCTAAACAGCATCTGCCTGTATATCTGGCTCAAGTATCTGATCAGTGTGGTTTAGCTTATCATGGCTGTAAGATTCGTCAGCCAAAAACGCGGTGGGGAAGTTGTACAGCACGTCATGACATTATGTTGAATAGTGCTTTGGTGCTTTTTCCTGAGGAAATAACACGCTATGTTTGTGTTCATGAATTAGCACATACAAAGCATTTTGATCATAGTGCTCAGTTTTGGGCGGAAGTGGCGAAGTATGATCCAGATTTTAAACTTAACCGAAAAAAATTAAAAATAACGCCGTTGCCATATTGGTGGATGCATAATTAATTATTATGCTGGGATTGCTTTGTCGATATTAAAAAATCAATTGTTTAACGCTAGTCAATTAGTCTGATCTGGCGACTGGTATTCTAAATTTTGGCTATCATGATTGCTCTGTTTGGTTAGTTTGTCTCTAATATGCTCATAAGACGAATTGGTGTGTGTTTTTTGATTCTAATTTTGTCTGTACCTGCTTTAATGCTTTATAGCATCCTCATGTATATTCTACTGAACCCCAGTAATCCTATTCACTATCATTGGATGAACTATATCGCTTTTTGGCGGGGCTATAGCGTGGTTGATATTATTGATCATGGCAACTGTATGGATAAATCAAAAAAGGATTTCTAAATTGCTTTCCGTGAGTGGAGGGTTATGTTCGATATGGGGAGTAACTCCTTTTGTTGTGAAACAGGATCCGATCGTATTTCTTGCTCTCCCAGGGTTTATATTTGCACTATATTTATGCTATTTCAGTTGGCAAGAAAATCAATGAAGTCACATGATAGACTTTATTAGATGCTTAACAGAGCCATCTAAATTATTAAACTTACAAAATAACAGCATTCCCATATGAAAGGGTTCAGAAAGTCACAAGTTCCTGTCATACTACTGCCTGTAACGAATACAGTCATTTAGAGGTAGATATCGTGATTTCAGTTGGTATTGTTGGTGGTACAGGATATACAGGCGTTGAACTTTTGCGTCTTTTGCTGCGACACCCAAATGTTCAAGTGAAAGCACTGACTTCTCGTACTGAGGCTGGTCGTCGTGTCGATGATATGTTTCCAAGTTTACGTGGTCATACCGATCTAGAGTTTTCAGATTTAAGCTTAGATTTATTAAAGTCTTGCGATGTTGTGTTTTTTGCGACACCACATGGTGTAGCAATGAAACACGCTGAAGAATTAGTAGCAGCGAATACAAAAGTAATCGATTTAGCCGCTGACTTTCGTTTGCAGGATTTAGCGCAATTTGAAAAATGGTACGGTATGGAGCATGCTTGTCCAGATTTACTTAAAAATTCAGTGTATGGGCTTTCTGAGCTCAATCGTGAAAAAATTAAAAAAGCTCAAGTGATTGGTAATCCTGGTTGTTATCCAACGACAGTTCAAATTGGTTTGGCGCCTGTACTGAGATCTTCAGAAATATTGGTAAAACCTGAAAGTATTATTATTGATGCAAAATCTGGTGTATCTGGAGCTGGACGCAAAGCAAGTTTGGGCATGATCTATACTGAAAATGCTGATAACTTCAAAGCCTACGGTGTAGCAGGGCATCGCCATCATCCTGAAATTGTTGAAGCGCTTGAAAATATATCGGGACAGAAAGGTGTATTTGACAATATCCTTTTTGTTCCACATTTGGTGCCGATGATTCGTGGCATGTTATCTACAATATATATCGACTTAACAGAAGCAGGTCAGCAAGCCGATTTGCAAACAATTTACGAACAGTTCTACCAAAACGAGCAGTTTGTTGATGTTATGCCGGCAGGAAGTTCACCAGAAACTCGTTCTGTTCGTGGATCAAATGATTTACGTATTGCGTTGTATAAACCACAACCAACAAAGTTAGTCATTTTAGTTGCCCAAGATAACTTGGTGAAAGGTGCAGCAGGACAAGCTGTTCAAAACATGAATTTAATGTTTGGATTTGCGGAAAATGCAGGCCTTAACGTGATTGGTTTATTACCATAAAAAACCTTTTTTGACTTCACACACATTTAACTTTGCAGTTAAATGTGTGTTTTGATTTTATAAATTAGAGATGACGATGCAAAACTCAGAATCAAATAATACGTCACAGCATAAAGATGAAAAAAATATCGGTTTTTTTCAATCGAATAAACCCCTTATGGCGGGTGGGATCATCTTATGTGCAGGCAGTTTACTTCTGGGCTATACGGTTGGTCATCGTCAAGGTCTAACTGTAGTTGGTTATGATGCTGACGCGGAACAATTGGTTGAAGTTGTCGAAAAACAAAAAAAAGAATTATCTGAGCTGAATAAGAAATTAAATACCTCAGTTCAAGAACGTGATGTTGCTGTAACTAACTCAAACGATATGTATGCTGCATTAAATCAAGCCAACGCTGAAAAACTTCAAATTGAAGGTCAGAGTGCGATTTTCCGAGAAGTGCTGAGACAACGTGGTGGATTGAGTTTAACTGTGCAAAATTTAGCTGTTAAGTCGCTTCCAGAAAATGTATATGAATATCAGGTTGATTTAGTTCAAGTCAGTCCGAATAAACGTAAAGCATCTGGTGAAATTGAAATCAGATTAATTCAAGGTACGGAAGTCTTGGTTGTTCCAATTTCAGAAAAATCATTCAATTTCGACCATTATCAGCGATTAACTGGTCGTTGGACCATGCCAAAAGGCTTTACGCCCCAATTTATTGAAATCCGTGTAAAAGGCTCAAGTGCTCAAACCAAGCGCTTTAGTTGGCAACGTGGTGAAGCAATCGAATCAACTGCTGCATTTGCAGCTGAAGTACCGCAAGCTGCGGCAAATTCTCAATAATAGATTATAGAGTGCTATGCGAAGTAATAAACGTCATAAATGTCTCAATGACATTAAATTATCATTTCAACAATCTGGATTGGTGGATTGGCACTTCAATCCACGATTGAGTGATGCACAAAATGATGAAGCCGATGGCGATTTAGCTGTAGCAACAGCACCACCGCAATTTAAGCGACCTCCCTTATACAATGTGGTATTGTTGAATGATGATTACACGCCAATGGATTTTGTAATTGAAATTTTACAACAATACTTTGCATTGAATCTTGACCAAGCTACCGAAGTAATGCTAACAGTACATTATCAAGGGAAAGGTATCGCAGGTGTCTATCCTAGAGACATTGCTGAAACCAAGGCGAATCAAGTCAACAATTATGCGCGCTCTCAAAGTCATCCATTGCTTTGCCAGATCGAGCCACAAGAATAAGGGGATCACATGCTCAGTCGTCAATTAGAAGTATCACTGCGTTTGGCTGTTAGCATGGCTCGTCAAAAGAGACATGAGTTTCTTACAGTTGAACATTTGTTACTCGCACTTTTAGATAATGATTCTGCCGTGAATGCACTAAAAGCCTGCGGTGCAGAAATTGTCAGTTTGCGTAAAGAACTTGAAGAGTATGTAGAGCAACATACGCCTAAATTAGGCGATAATGCTGAGCAAGCGCCTCATCCTACAGAAAGCTTTGATCGTATATTGCAACGTGCAATTTTCCATGTTCAGTCTAGTGGTGGAGATCGGACAGTTGAAGGTGCAGATGTACTGGTTGCAATGTACTCAGAAAGAGATTCATTTGCGGTTTATTTGCTAAAACGCCACCAAATCAATCGTCTTACTTTAACTCAATATCTTTCACACGGTGCGCGTAAGGAAGATGTTCCAGCTGAAGAAGAAACGGATGACTTAGATGGTGAAAACTCAGCCTCAGCAAATGCAGGTCCATTAGAACTTTATACCCTAAATCTCAATGCAGAAGCTTTAAAGGGTAAAACCGATCCTTTGATTGGTCGTGAAAAAGAAATTGAGCGTGCAGCTCAAATTCTATGTCGACGTCGTAAAAACAATCCGCTTTTGGTGGGTGATCCAGGTGTGGGTAAAACATCCATAGCAGAAGGTTTGGCTTGGCTGATTGTTAACCATAAAGCACCAAAGCCACTGCTGAATGCGGAAATCTATAGTTTAGATATCGGTGCACTTGTTGCAGGTACAAAATACCGTGGTGACTTTGAGAAACGATTAAAGCAATTGTTAAATGCCCTAAAGAAGAAGCCCGAAGCAATTTTGTTTATTGATGAAATTCATATGATCATTGGTGCAGGCTCAAGTATGGGTAGCACTATGGATGCATCGAATTTAATCAAACCTGCATTGGCAAATGGTACTTTACGTTGCATTGGCTCAACAACGTTTCAAGAATATCGTCAAGTTTTTGAAAAAGATCATGCATTATCACGCCGTTTCCAAAAAATTGATGTTAATGAGCCATCAATTAATGAAACAATTGATATTCTTCGTGGACTCAAGTCTAAATTTGAAGAATTTCATAAAGTTCAATATGATGATGCAGCTCTTGTTTCTGCAGTTGAGTTATCGGCTAAATTTATCAATGATCGCTTCCTCCCAGATAAAGCGATTGACGTAATAGATGAAGCAGGGGCACAACGACGTTTGAGAGCTGATCAAGATAACACTTTGATTACAGTTGAAAATATTGAAGATATTGTTTCGAAAATTGCACGAATTCCACCTAAAACTGTGTCTAAAGATGATAAATCTGTACTTGAGCACTTAGAGCGTGATCTTAAACGAGTTGTATTTGGTCAAGATGAGGCGATTACCGCATTATCCTCTGCAATTAAATTGTCACGAGCTGGGCTTAAAGCACCAGATAAGCCAGTTGGTAGTTTTGTATTTGCAGGACCTACTGGTGTAGGTAAAACAGAGGTAACAAAACAACTTGCAAAACTACTCGGTGTTGAACTAGTTAGATTTGATATGTCTGAATATATGGAACGCCATGCGGTTTCACGTTTAATTGGTGCACCTCCAGGTTATGTTGGTTTTGATCAAGGTGGCTTACTGACTGACGCAATACATAAAAATCCACATTGTGTATTGTTATTGGATGAGATTGAAAAGGCACATCCTGATGTGTTTAATTTATTGCTGCAAGTCATGGATCATGGTTCATTAACTGATAATAATGGTCGTAAGTCAGACTTCAGAAATGTCATTATTGTGTTAACAACGAATATTGGCGCTGAAAGTATTTCCCGTACAAGTATTGGTTTTACAGAGCAAGATAATAGTCGTGATAATCAGGAAGCAATGAAGAAGGCATTTACACCAGAGTTTAGAAACCGCTTAGATGGGGTTATTCAATTTAAAGCTCTACCTACGACAGTAATCGATTCTGTAGTAGATAAATTCCTTACAGAACTTCAAGCTCAACTTGATGACAAAAAAGTTGTTTTAGAAGTAGATCAGTCTGCACGAGATTGGTTAAGTGAAAATGGTTATGATCGTTTGATGGGTGCTCGTCCAATGCAGCGTTTGATTCAAGAGCATTTGAAAAAGCCGCTTGCTGAAATGATTTTATTTGGTGAGCTGGCTGAAAACGGCGGTAATGTAGCAGTAACAGTTAAAAAAGAAGATGGCAAAGCTGTTGGATTAAAGTTGGAAGTATTTGAAGATTCTGCAGCTGAACCAGCATAGTGTGTTATTAATTGTATTAAAGCCCGTTTATTTAAACGGGCTTTAATTTTTGGGTGAAAGTATGGACATACAAGTTACAAAAGTAATATCTACGACAGCTTTATTTTTTCTAACAGCACTGATGGAAATATTAGGGTGTTACTTTCCATATTTGATCCTAAATCAAGGGCGTTCGCATTGGTTGTGGCTACCCACTTTTGTCGCACTCGCTGCTTTTGTGTGGTTATTGACTTTGCATCCAGCAGCATCAGGTCGAATATATGCTGCATATGGAGGTATTTATATTTGTTCGGCATTGTTGTGGTTAAAGTTTGTGGATCAAATGGATCTTACTAAATGGGATATCATTGGTGGCGGAGTGGTTATTTTCGGGGCGCTGATTATCATTTTACAGCCACAAGGCTTAATTCGGTGAGTTGTTATAGGAGAAAGTCTGTTTAATTAAATTAATAATAAATCGACCTTGAATATTTTTGAGAAAAATTTAGAAGCCTATTTAATAAAATTTACATAAAGGCTTTTTAAATTGGCATGAAATAGGCATATATTTTCCGCCTATAATTTTGAAATGCTTCAGAGTTTCATCATTATTCGACAATAAACAATGTAATTAGAATAAGGATTTTTCATTTGTCTACAACATATTCCAAGCAAGAAAAAACCAGCCGTATCAAAGGAATTATTGGTGCAGCTTCTGGTAATTTAGTTGAATGGTTTGATTTTTATATATATGCAGTATTTGCTGTATATTTTACCCAAGCTTTAACTGCGCCAGATATGGATAGTTCTACCCAAGCCATCTATGTGTGGGGTGTATTTGCAGCAAGCTTTTTTATGCGACCTATCGGTAGTTGGCTTTTTGGTCGAATTGCAGATAAACACGGTCGAAAAAAATCAATGGTCATCTCAATTATATTGATGGCTATAAGTTCTTTCATGTTTGCAGCGTTACCAACGTATGAGCAAGTGGGTATGGCTGCACCGTTTTTATTATTAATGGTTCGATTGCTTCAAGGCTTATCCGTTGGTGGTGAA
This sequence comes from Acinetobacter sp. DSM 11652, assembly GCF_900109815.1. Lineage (NCBI taxonomy): Bacteria > Pseudomonadati > Pseudomonadota > Gammaproteobacteria > Moraxellales > Moraxellaceae > Acinetobacter > Acinetobacter sp. DSM 11652. The sequence continues at coordinate 141,092 of NZ_FOBK01000002.1, read as the reverse complement.
TATGGTGCTGTGGCGACTTATATGAGTGAATTGGGTTTAAAAGGTCAACGTGGCTTTTTTTCATCATTTCAATACGTAACGCTCACGGGTGGTCAACTCCTTGCAAGTTTATTGGGTGTAATATTCTTAGCTTTTATGTCTGAACAGCAGCTTTATGATGGGGGATGGCGAATTCCATTTATTATTGGTGGTGTTGCAGCAATTTTATCTTTATTAGCGAGAAGTAGATTAGAAGAGACTTTATCCAGTGATGAAAGTGATAAAGAAGATTCTGGTACACTTCGTGAGCTTTTTAAAAATCACTGGAAAACTTTCCTTTTGGTAGTTGGTTATACTTCAGCAGGCTCTCTTAGTTTCTATGTGATTACAGTTTACTCAAAAACTTACCTTACCAATATTGGAATAGATCCTAAAACGGTAGGGTTGATGATGACAGCCTGCATTTTTGTACTCATGGTGGCGCAACCATTCTTTGGTGCATTGTCAGATCGTATTGGTCGCAGAAATTCTATGCTGTTATTTAGTGGTCTGATGGCTATATTTATCTATCCAGTCATGGCAATCGGGATGAGATATTTCAGCGAAACTCCATTCATTGTCGCGATGCTACTGATTTTCCTTATGTTGTTGCTTAGTTTGTATACCTCTATTGGCGGTATTGTAAAAGCTGAAATGTTTCCTCCGCATGTTCGTGCGTTGGGTGTAGGTTTCTCTTATGCGATAGGTAATGCTGTATTTGGTGGTTCTGCGCCGTCTGTTGCCTTGCAGTTTAAGGCGGCAGGAATTGAAAATTCATTTTTTATTTACGTGATCATTATTTTAATCGTATGTTTCTTTTGTAGTTGGCAACTTCCAAAAGAACCTAAATATTTAAAAGATGACCATTAAGATTTAGAAAATAAAAAAGCACCCGAGGGTGCTTTTTTAGTAGATGGGATTAATCTTTTTTTAAGCTTTCATTGATGAGGAACTCAACAAGTGCTTTTTGAGCGTGAAGGCGGTTTTCAGCTTCATCCCATACCACAGCATTTTTGTGATCTAGCATATTTTCTGAAATTTCTTCACCACGATGGGCAGGCAAACAGTGCATAAATAAACAGTCTGGATGAGCTAGATCCATTAATCGTTCGTTGACTTGAAAATCAGCAAAAGCTTTTTCACGAATTTTTTGCTCTTCTTCTTGTCCCATGCTGGCCCAAACATCAGTGACGATAAGGTCAGCATTCACTGCAGCATCTTCAGCAGAGTCTACAACTTCGGCGCAGTGCGCGAATTCAGACAGAAATTCAGGTTTTGGTTCATAACCTTTTGGTGATGCAATCTTGAGTTTAAAGCCCCACATATGTGCAGCTTCGATATATGAGTTACACATATTATTACCATCACCAATCCACGCAACGGTTTTGCCTTGGATAGCGCCACGGTGTTCTACGAATGTTTGAACATCAGCAAGCAATTGGCAAGGGTGGTGATCATCGGTCAGTGCATTAATAACTGGAACTTTAGAATATTCTGCAAAACGTGTGACGATATCGTGGCCAAAAGTACGAATCATCACAATATCAAGCATGCTTGAAATAACGCGAGCTGAATCTTCAATCGGTTCGCCGCGACCTAATTGTGTATCGCGAGATGAGAGGAAAATTGCACTACCACCAAATTGGGTCATACCAGCTTCAAAAGAAACACGGGTACGTGTGCTCGATTTTTCAAAAATCATTCCCATTACTTTACCAACAAAGGGTTGGTAGACTTCATGATTATGCTGCATGCGTTTTAATTCTATAGCACGATCAATAATGCGATTTAATTCTGCAGTTGAAAGGTCACGTAAAGTAAGAAAATGTCGTAGAGCCATGGTTACTCCACAATCATTGTTTCGTCAAAAAAGTGAATGAGACGACCAATAATTGTTGGTTGATGAAAAAAAACGAGAATCGACTAATATACTATATGTAAAGAGAATTGCAAAAAAACTAGACTTTTTGGTGCCCATCTAGGAAGCGATCGACAGAATAGCTGATGTATTCGATGGTTTCTTGATCGGTTTCAAGTACTGGTATCCCCATTAAAATTTTCCATTCTAAATTTCTTAAGATTCCAAAATATAATTGAGCAGAAAATAAAGGATTTTCACATTTTAACACACCAAGTTTATGCGCATTTTCTAATGCATTTGCGATCGCTAACTGGATATGTTTAGGGCCTTTTTCGTGCAAATAAAGAGCAAGTTCTGGATTTTTTTGGGATTGCTCAATCACGAGGCGCATAAAGGCAGTATGATCTTCTTTTTTAATGTGGCGATGAAAGTTAAGTAGTGTATGTATCAGATAAGATCTAAAATCGCCATGATCTGGATCATATGCAACACAGATATCTTTAAAAAAGAGTTCACGTCGATAATCACATATAGCAGTAAAAAGGCCTTCTTTGCCGCCAAAATATTTATAAATAGATGCTTTGGAGCCTCCAGCATGTTGAACAATATCATCCAAAGACACAGCATCGTAGCCACGTTCCAAGAATAGCGTATTGGCGCTTAGCAATAATGCTAAACGTCGTTCTTGACCACGGCGAGTATGGGGCATATCACAACCAGAAGTTTCAATATGCGGAAATGGATGTTGCATGCAGTAACAATAGCGAAAAATGAAATTGAAGATGGAGTATAACAAATTAAAGCACTTAACGCCTGACACTCAAAATAATAACAAAATCAAAAAATGAATGATAATTCATTTTTATATGACTAAAGTTTTAGAGCAAAAATACTAAACGGTCATATATCAAACTAAATTTATAGATATACTAAAAACTCGATAATTATAGTAAACACTGTGGAAAGGAATATGACAGAACAATCGTCTGCAGGCTTAAGATTTAGACAAGCATTAGAAGTGGAAAAGCCATTACAAATCATCGGAACTGTAAATGCATATGCAGCAATGATGGCAAAACAAGTTGGCTATAAAGCAATTTATCTATCAGGCGCAGGTGTTGCAAACTATTCCTATGGTCTTCCTGATTTGGGAATGACGAGTTTAGATAATGTGCTTGAAGATGTTCGTCGTATCACTGAACGTGTAGATACGCCTTTGCTTGTGGATATTGATACAGGTTGGGGCGGTGCATTTAATATCGCACGAAGTATCAAGCAAATGATCGCTGCTGGAGCTGCTGCTGTTCATATTGAAGACCAAGTTGCGCAAAAACGCTGCGGACATCGTCCGAATAAAGAAATTGTGTCACAACAAGAAATGGCAGACCGTATTAAGGCTGCTGTTGATGCAAAAACTGATTCTAATTTCGTGGTCATGGCACGTACGGATGCGCTGCAAAAAGAAGGGCTTCAAGCCGTCATTGATCGTGCATGTGCATGTGTTGAAGCTGGAGCTGATGCTATTTTTGCGGAAGCGATGACTGATATAACGATGTATAAAACAGTCTGTGATGCTGTAGGTGTGCCTGTGCTAGCGAATATCACTGAATTTGGTGATACCCCTTATTATACGACCGAAGAGCTAGCAGAACAGGGAATTTCTATGGTGTTATACCCATTGTCTGCGACACGTGCGATGCAGAAAGCAGCATTAGAAGTGATGCATTCTATTCGTAAAGACGGCACGCAAGTGAATGTTATTGATAAAATGCAACAACGAAAAGAATTATACGAGTTCCTTGATTATCATACTTTCGAAAACACACTAGATAAGCTATTCACTCAGGAGAAATAAAAAAATGGCTGAAGGAAAAGTATTGACTGGCGCAGGATTGCGTGGACAAGTCGCAGGTAAAACAGCACTTTCAACCGTTGGGAAAAGTGGTGCAGGCTTAACATATCGTGGTTATGATGTTCAGGATTTGGCGGAAAATTGCCAATTTGAAGAAGTTGCATATTTAATTTTCTTTGGTGAACTACCTACGGCGCAACAACTTGCGGACTATAAAGCAAAACTAAAATCACTGAGAGCATTACCACAAGCACTAAAAGAAGTGCTTGAGCGTATTCCAGCAGATTCACATCCTATGGATGTTATGCGTACAGGTGTTTCTATGTTGGGTAACTTAGAAACAGAACAGTCCTTTGGTGAACAGCAAGATATAGCTGATCGTATTTTGGCAACATTGCCAGCCATTATTTGTTATTGGTATCGATATAGCCATGATGGTGTTCGTATCGAAGAAAATACTGATGACGACTCAATTGGTGCTCAATTCTTGCATTTATTGCGTGGCGAAAAACCTAATGAATTGCATGAACAAGTCATGAATGTTTCTTTAATTCTCTATGCAGAACATGAATTTAACGCTTCAACATTTACGGCACGTGTGTGTGCTTCGACGTTATCAGATTTACATTCGTGTATTACAGGTGCGATTGGTTCTTTGCGTGGTCCACTGCATGGCGGTGCAAATGAAGCGGCAATGGATATGATTGAGCAATGGAAATCTCCTGAAGAAGCTGAGCGCGAAATGCTGGGTATGCTCGAACGCAAAGAAAAAATCATGGGCTTTGGTCATGCAATTTACAAAGACAATGATCCACGTAATGGGATTATTAAGGTATGGTCTGAGCGCTTGGCTAAGGACGTAGGAGATACTGTTTTATATCCAGTATCAGTACGTTGTGAAGAAGTCATGTGGCGAGAGAAAAAATTATTCTGTAATGCTGATTTCTTCCATGCTTCTGCTTATCACTTTATGGGTATACCAACGAAACTATTCACGCCAATTTTTGTGATGTCTCGTGTAACAGGATGGGCGGCACATGTGATGGAGCAACGTGCGGACAACCGTATTATTCGCCCAAGTGCGGATTACACAGGACCTGAATTGCGCAAAGTTGTACCAATTGAACAACGTGCTTGAAAAGCATAAAAAAAGCTCCTTCGGGAGCTTTTTATTTTGTTGAGCTGAGTAAAATGGCATCTTGTTTTTCGTAGCCTGTTTCAGTAGGAATACCCATATAACTAATAACTGCAACGCGATAATTGGGGAAAGTGTGAGGAAATGCGTAAAGTTTTTTGATCTGAGGTAAATTACGATGATATCGAATATTCTCGAATTGTTGACTTTTATACTTTGAAGGATCAGAGCTTTGGCTGAGTTGTACCTGAGATTGGAATTTACTTACTTTAATTTCAGGCACGTTTAACCAAAAATTTCCAGTCTGTTCTCTTTGTCTATTGAATTTTAGTTTAGCAGTCTTGGGACTTAATGGTGTTGGTTTGACAAGGCGAGCTTGAATACTTTGAATTTTGCGTAGCGTATGCTGAATTTCAGTAATGTGATTTCGGCTATTTAATGGGGTATAAATGGATTGAACCTCAATCGCTTTATGTGGGTTTCTGCTGTTGAGCAAATAATAATAGAGTGTTGGTAGTCGACCAGATTCATCATGGTAATGGCGTAAATAATATATTTTATGATCTTTAATATCTGAACCTAGTACTTCTATTGTCTCCGGACCGCTGACTGTGGCAAAGGAGGGTGAAGAAATAAGGCAGAAGATGATACCTAGATAAGTTTTATGCTTTAAGTGATTATTGTTCATTTGGACTCATCTTTTTGTATTTTATATTGAGCATGATTTAAAATTTTAGAATTATGATGAAGAATAGGTTAATCAATTGTGTTGATTAACCTAAATCTAGAAGTTTACTCGGCAGTAGTGCTTACAACTTCATCTTCATCATCTTCAGCAGTATCCATTCCTAATTCTTTTAGCTTACGAGTCAAGGTATTGCGACCCCAACCTAAAAGCTCAGCAGCATGGCGTTTTCTTCCTCGAGTTTGTTGTAGTGCCGCATTAATTAAGGTGCGTTCAAACATAGGCGTGGCGATATCCAATAATTTCATTTCACCATTTTTGAGTTTTTGTACAGCCCACTGACTAAGCAACTCATCCCAATGCTGAATAGCGATACGATCTGCTTGATTGTGTGGATGATTTGGATCATCAGATTTTTGGATTGGTAGTTGTTTTAACTCAGAAGGAAGATCTTCTGGGTAAACCTCTCGTCCAGTAATCATCACTGTCAGCCAGCGACATGTGTTTTCAAGTTGACGTACATTACCTTGCCAAGGCAACTGTTTCATGTATTCAACAGTTTCTGTACGTAAAATCTTTGGACTTACACCAAGTTCTTTACCTGCTCGTGCAAGAAAGTGTTGTGCGAGCATCGGAATGTCTTCCGAGCGGTGAGCAAGTTTAGGAATATGAATACGAATTACATTCAGACGATGATAAAGATCCTCACGGAAGCGTCCATCATGTACTAATTTTTCTAGATCTTGGTGAGTCGCAGCGACAATGCGGACATCAACACGCACTGGAATGTGTCCACCGACGCGATAAAACTCGCCATCAGCTAAAACACGCAATAAACGCGTTTGGGTTTCGAATGGCATGTCCCCAATTTCATCAAGGAATAATGTACCGCCATTGGCTTGCTCAAAACGACCTTGTCGCTGAGTATTAGCGCCAGTGAATGCACCTTTTTCATGACCAAATAATTCAGTTTCAATCAAATCTTTCGGAATGGCAGCCATATTAAGCGCAATAAAAGGCTTGCTGCTACGTGGTGAATGACGATGCAATGCATGAGCGACTAACTCTTTACCTGTACCTGACTCACCATTAATCAATACTGTAATGTGTGATTGTGACAAACGTCCAATTGCTCGGAAGACTTCCTGCATTGCAGGAGACTCTCCAATGATCTCAGTTGATTGAATTGGCTGTACGATTGATTTCGCAGATTCTTGTTGTTGAAGCTTATTAATGTGCATGATGGCACGATTGACAAGTGCTAGAGCCTCATCAATATCAAATGGTTTTGGTAAATATTCAAAAGCACCTGTTTGATAGCTTGATACTGCTGACTCTAGATCCGAATGTGCCGTCATGATGATCACAGGTAGATCAGGATAATGACCTTTGACTTTAGCGAGAAAGGTAAGACCATCAATTCCTGGCATACGTATATCAGTCAAAATTACATCAGGTGTATCATCAAGTAACTGATCCAGTGCAGATTGAGCTTCTTCGAAACTGGTAACATCTAAACCTTCTTCTTTAAATGTTTTTTCTAGAACCCAACGCATGGCGCGATCGTCATCTATTATCCAAATTTTATTTCGCGACATGGTTTAACTCCCAAGGTATATAAAGACTAAATACGGTTTTGCCCGGAACGGATTGGCATTCAATCATTCCATTGTGTTGATGCATAATATTTTGCGCGATGCTCAGACCTAAGCCTGTTCCTTTAGCGCGTCCTGTGACTAATGGATAAAATACGGACTCCAAAATTTCTTCTGGAACACCAGGGCCGTTATCTTCGATATCAATTCGAACGGTTGAGCGGTGTAAAGTTCCGTTAATCGTGACAAGGCGATGAATACGTGTACGCAGGGTTAATTCAGGTTGAGTGTCTTGAAAAAACTCATTGTTTTCAGTCATGGCTTGAACAGCATTTACACTGATATTCAACATCACTTGAATAAGTTGATCCCGATCTGCTTCAACATCAGGTAAGGAAAGATCATAATCACGAGTAATTTTAATTTTCTTTTTTGTTTGATTCACAATTAACGAACGAACACGCTCCAAAGGCTCGTGAACATTTACAGGTTCATAGCTTGGTAACTGCCGAGAGCCGAGCATTGTGTCAGCAAGATTTCTCAGGCGATCTACTTCACTAATAATAATGTCCGTAAATTCTTTATATTCAGGGTCATTTAAACTACGTGCCAATAATTGAGTTGCGCCACGTATGCCCCCTAATGGATTCTTAATCTCATGCGCGACACCTCTGATTAATTGGCGTGCGACCTGATGTTGTTGAATAAAATTTTCTTCTTTAGAAATTTTCAACATTCGATCAATTGGATTGAGTTCAATCAGAAGGAGGGGGTGATAACTTTTGCCAGTGTTAAGTTGGGCAACAGAATAGTCAACATGTACATCTTTAAAGTTCACAATAATAGTCGCTTCACGGCGGGTATAAGCTTGCCCCGTGAGTAATGTATTTGTGAGTGCTTCTTCAGTGTTAAATGAATCACCTGGAGATTGTAAAATACTGAGCACAGATTGACCTGATGCTCTTAATAAACTGATATCAAAGAGTGCTTCACATGAGGAATTTAAATAAAAAATATTTAATTCACTATCGACTAAAAGTATCGCAGTGCTCAAGTTGTCTACGAGTAAACGGTAATCAATCGTTGGTTGTTGATTCATTAACCTTAAAATCCTGTCTTAAAATAGAGCAATTGCATCTATGTATTTTTCCATCACTGCTCACAAAGAGGGAGTTATTTAATTTTAACGTCTTCAAATAAAGCAAAATATGAGCCAACTTTGTTTGAAATCGTTAAAAACAACTAAAATGAACTCATTTATTAAGAAAAAAAGCGCGAAGCGATTGCAAAATATTCATGCAAAGTTGGGTTTATTTAATAATGCATCATATTGGTGCGATTGCAATATTTTTTAAAATTTATGGGAATATTTTGGTGCGTTATGCAAAGAGTGGGGTTTTCAACTGTTTTTATGAATTGAAAAGACATACAATACGCGGATTCTAGTGGAGCGCAGATTCATGAAATCCCCCAAAGTCGGTTTTGTTTCTTTAGGTTGTCCTAAGGCATTGGTAGATTCCGAGCGAATTCTTACTCAGTTAAAAACTGAAGGTTATGATGTAGCGTCGGATTATGACGGTGCTGATTTAGTTGTTGTTAATACCTGTGGTTTTATTGAATCTGCAGTACAAGAGTCATTAGACGCGATTGGTGAGGCGATGAGTGCGAACGGTCGCGTCATCGTGACAGGTTGTTTGGGTAAAGATGAAGAAAAAATTCGTCAAATGCATCCAAACGTACTTAAAGTTACTGGTGCAGCAGCTTATCAAGAAGTAATGGAAGCTGTGCATCAATATGTTCCTGAACCTCCTAAACATAATCCGTTTATTGATCTTGTGCCAGAACAAGGTATTCGATTAACACCAAAACATTATGCATATTTGAAAATATCTGAAGGCTGTAACCACCGTTGTACCTTCTGTATTATTCCAAGTATGCGTGGCGATCTGGTATCTCGCCCAGTTGGTTCTGTATTAGAAGAAGCGGCGGCTTTAAAACGATCTGGTGTAAAGGAAGTCTTGGTTATTTCTCAAGATACTTCGGCATATGGTGTAGATACAAAATACAAGCTTGATTTTTGGAATGGTCAGCCTGTAAAAACTAAGTTCTATGATATGTGTGAAGCATTAGGTCAATTGGGTATTTGGGTGCGTCTGCATTATGTCTACCCATATCCACATGTTGATGCGGTTATCGATTTGATGGCACAGGGTAAGATCTTGCCTTACTTAGATATTCCATTCCAACACGCTAGCCCTAAAATTTTAAAACTGATGAAGCGTCCAGCGCATAGTGAAAACACGCTAGAGCGTTTAAAAGTTTGGCGTGAAAAGTGTCCTGATTTAGTCATTCGTTCTACATTTGTTGTTGGCTTCCCGGGTGAAACTGAAGAAGATTTCGTGCAACTTCTAGATTGGTTGAAAGAAGCTCAGCTCGATCGCGTTGGTTGTTTTACATACTCTCCAGTTGAAGGTGCAACTGCAAATGATCTGCCAGATCATGTGCCTGAAGAAATTAAACAGGAACGCTACGAACGCTTTATGCAGGTTCAGCAAGAAATTTCTGCTGCAAAGCTACAAAAGCGTATTGGTCAAACCATGACCGTGCTGGTTGATGATCTAGAAGAAGAGTTTCCAGTTGCAGTGGCGCGTTCTTATGCAGATGCTCCAGAAATTGATGGAAATGTCTTTGTAGAAGATATTGATAAGAGCAAGATTAAAGCAGGTGATTTACTGGTTGTTAAAATCACTGATGCGGATGAATACGACCTTTATGCAGAATTGATTGAAATTAAAACCGCATAATTGTTTGAAGTAATACATATAAATGAATTCGGATATTGGAGTTTGTAATGTTAGATTCTAAAAAACCACGCTTTGGTCGTATTCTGCTAAAACTTTCGGGTGAAGCGCTAGCAGGCAATAAAGATATGGGTATCGACGCACAAGTGCTTGATCAAATGTCTTTATCTATTGCTCACTTGGTTGGTCTAGGTGTGCAAGTTGGTATCGTTGTGGGTGGTGGTAACCTTTATCGTGGTAGCCAATTACAGCAAGATGGGTTGGTTGGTCGCGTAACAGGTGATCAAATGGGTATGCTAGCAACTGTGATGAACGGTTTGGCGCTACGAGATGCATTGGTACGTCGTAATATTAAAACCCGTTTAATGTCAGCATTACCAATCGGTACAGTTGTAGAATCATATTCTAGCCGTGATGCGATTCGTCATTTAAATAATGGTGAAGTTTGTGTGTTTGTGGCGGGTACTGGTAATCCATTCTTTACGACAGATACCGCTGCTTGCTTACGTGGTATTGAGATTGAGGCCAACTTAATTCTTAAAGCGACGAAGGTAGATGGTGTCTACAATAAAGATCCAAGCAAATATGAAGATGCTGTTAAATATGATGCATTAACATTCGACCAAGTCTTAGATGAGAAACTTGGTGTAATGGATTTAACCGCGATTTGCTTATGCCGTGACCATAATGTTCCACTTCAAGTATTCGATATGAATAAATCAGGTGCGTTATTGTCAGTGGTTATGGGTGAAAAAGAAGGTACTCACGTTACTAATTGATGTACGTGGCTTTCAAAGCTATTTATACTAAACACTATTTTGATTTAAATTTTGAGAATTAGGTAAGGAAGATCACATGATTAACGATCTTAAAAAAGATGCTGAAGAGCGCATGAATAAATCATTGGACTCATTAGAGCATGGTTTTGCTAAAGTTCGTACAGGTCGTGCACATCCATCAATTCTTAACGGCGTAATGGTTCCTTACTATGGCTCTGATGTGCCATTAAACCAAGTTGCTAACATTGGGGTTGAAGATTCGCGTACATTGCTTGTTCAACCTTTCGAGCGCACCATGGTTGCTGCAATCGATAAAGCAATTCGTGAGTCAGATTTAGGTTTGAACCCAATTACTGCAGATTCAATTCGTGTACCAATGGCGGCATTAACTGAAGAAACACGCCGTGATATGCAAAAAGTGGCACGTAACGAGGCTGAAAATGCAAAAGTTGCGATTCGTAATATTCGCCGTGATGTATTGGGTGATATTAAAGCGTTGTTGAAAGAAAAAGAAATTTCTGAAGACGATGAGCGTCGTGCTGGCGATGAAATCCAAAAAATCACAGATAAGTTTGTTGCTGAAGTTGAAAAGCGTTTAGCAGCAAAAGAAGCAGAGTTGATGAAGGTCTAAGCTATATAATGACCATCTCAGCAGAGCTTCTGCCACAACATGTTGCCATCATTATGGATGGCAACAATCGTTTTGCAAAAAAGAAACATCTACAAAAAGGTGATGGACACCGTGAAGGAAAAAATGTCCTTGATCCGATTGTAGAGCATTGTCGTAAAGTGGGTGTAAAAGCACTTACTGTTTATGCCTTCTCAAGTGAAAACTGGAATCGACCTCAATATGAAGTTGATTTGCTCATGAAATTGTTGCAAGAGACGATTAATGAACAAATTCCTCGAATGATAAAGTTTCAGATTGGGCTCAGATTCATCGGGGATCGCTCTCGTTTATCGCCAGAATTGCAACAATTAATGTTGCAAGCAGAACAAAGGACTGCTACTTTCACAGAAATGACGCTCACAATTGCTGTGAGCTATGGTGGGATGTGGGATATCGCACAAACTGCTAAAACAATCGCACAACTCGTCAAAGAACAAAAAATTGATGTTGATCAAGTTGATGTTGATTTGTTTGCTCAGCATGTCAGTTTAGGTGACTTACCTCCAGTCGACTTATTGATTCGTACTGGTGGTGATTATCGATTGTCTAATTTTTTATTATGGCAATCTGCATATGCTGAGTTGTATTTTACTGAGACGTTGTGGCCAGAATTCACAACAGAAGAATTGGATCATGCCTTTGGTGTGTTTTTAGGGCGTGAAAGGCGCTTTGGAAAAACCTCTGAGCAGATCCAACAAGAGAAAATAGAGAACTAATAATGTTAGAGCGGATAATTACCGCATTGATTTTAGTGGCTGTAGTCTTGAGCTGTATGTTTGCAACTACATCCATTTATCCAATGTTAGCGTTAATGATTATCGCTGCCGGGGGGGCTGGCTATGAGTGGTTTAAACTCATGCCTCGTCAAACTGATCAAGTGAATAAATTTAAAGCAGGATGCTTTGGTGTAATCACTGCGGTATTTTCTGCAATTGCGCTTTATTTTGATGATCTAGTACTGCTGTTGTGGAGTGCTTCGATTATTACTTGGGTTATTACCATTTATTGGGTTAAGCAATATCCTCTTTATGATGCGTGGTATAACACTTCACTGAATTGGATTGGTGTAGTGATTATTAGCGCTGCAGTATCGGCAATATACGAAGTCTGGATAAGTTCACCTTGGTGGCTCATGTATCTATTCCTCTTAGTGTGGGGTGCTGATAGTGGGGCGTATTTTGTAGGTAGGAAGCTTGGTAAGCGTAAGCTTGCACCTGAGGTGAGCCCGAATAAATCTATTGAAGGGTTAATCGGTGGTGTAATTACAGTCATCATTGTTATCTTATTTGTACAATTTAACTATTTAGATTTAACCGCAGTAGAGCATATTCTATTTTTACTCCTATCTGTGCTGACAGTATTTAGCTCAGTTCAAGGTGATTTATTTGAATCAATGATTAAGCGTCGTGCAGGTATTAAGGATTCAGGTCGTATTTTGCCTGGTCATGGTGGTGTATTAGATCGCATTGACTCATTGCTTGCTGCCGCACCTATTTTTGCTGCGGGAATATTTGTTTTAAAACTTGTTGGTGTAGATTTATAGATGTCTCAATCAGTATGTATATTAGGTGTAACGGGTTCAATTGGACAAAGTACCTTAAAAGTCATTGATCGACATCCAGAGAAGTACAATGTTTTTGCGGTATCTGCATTTAGTCGTGTAGAGCAGTTAAGCGAAATATGTCAACAATATCATCCACAGTATGCTGTTGTACCTTCAGGCAAGGTGGATGAACTACATCAATTTTTCAAATTAAAAAATATCACTTCAACCGAAATTCTCTCTGATGAGTCGGGTTTAATCGCTGTTGCTGAGCATCCTCAGGTTGATATCGTGATGGCGGCGATAGTGGGTGCGGCAGGATTATTGCCAACACTCGCTGCTGTTCAAGCGGGTAAGCGTGTTCTTCTAGCAAATAAAGAATCGTTGGTGATGTCTGGTGACATCATGATGAAGGCCGCTAAAGAGAATAAAGCCTTATTATTACCTGTAGATTCTGAACATAACGCAATATTTCAGTGCCTGCCTCAAAATTATTTACAATTAGATACAGGTGGTAAACCCCAGTTAGGTGTTTCACAAATTTTGTTGACTGCTTCTGGCGGTCCATTTTTGCATCATACGCTAGATGAGCTCAGTAATGTGACACCTGCACAGGCTTGTAAGCACCCTAATTGGTCAATGGGACAGAAGATATCAGTTGATTCGGCAACGCTAATGAACAAAGGTCTCGAGTTGATCGAGGCCTGTCATTTATTTTCAATTCAAGAACATTTTGTTACAGTGGTTGTGCACCCACAAAGTATTATTCACTCAATGGTTCAGTATGTTGATGGTAGTACTTTGGCTCAAATGGGTAATCCTGATATGTGTACGCCGATTGCACATGCATTTGCATGGCCAGATCGGATTGAAACACATGTTCCTCCGCTAGATTTATTTCTAAACGATACGCTTAATTTTATGCAGCCTGATACTGTACGCTTTCCAGCGTTGCAATTGGCTCGTGAAGCAATGAAGTCTGGAGGATTGGCGCCTGCGATCTTAAATGCTGCAAATGAAATCGCGGTTGAAGCATTTTTAAAAGATAAAATCAAATTTTTAGATATTCCTAAAGTTGTTGAATCCACTTTGAATCATGTTCAAAATTCAAATGCTGATTCTTTAGAGCTAATCTTAGAGACTGATGCGCTTGCACGTCGCTATGCTATTCAACTCACGAATTCACTGAGTACCTAAGATGAATATACTTTTCATTATCGTCGCGGCTATTTTGCTTCTAGGTCCATTGATTGCAATTCATGAATTTGGACATTACTGGGTAGCACGAAAACTTGGCGTTAAGGTTCTTGTTTATTCAATTGGATTTGGTCCAACAGTTCTAAAGTGGACCTCTAAAAAGTCAGGCATTCAATATCAGCTCTCTGCATTGCCTTTAGGTGGTTATGTAAAAATGCTAGATGAGCGTGAAGGTAATGTAAGTGCAGAAGATTTACCTTATGCGTTTAATCGGCAATCCCCTTTAAAACGAATTGCAATCGTTGCTGCGGGACCACTTGTTAATTTAATTTTTGCTGTTTTACTTTTTTGGATTCTGTTCTTACCAGCTCAGGAACAATTAAACACTCGAGTTGGTAAAGTGATTGAAAATACGCCAGCCGCACAAGTAGAGATGCGTTCTGGTGATAAAATCATAGCAGTGGATGGAACTGCGACACCAACTTGGGAAAAATTGAATTATGCGCTGATTGATCGCGTAGGTGAAACTGGTACGATTCAAATTCAAGCTGATCGTGATGGTCAGGTACAAACTTTTAATTTACCGATTCAGCAATTTTTAAAAGATCAGTCTCAATCACCATTGGATGTCTTGGGGTTTTTACCATATCGACCTCATATTCAACCAGTTGTACATAAATTATCTGAAGATGGTGCTGCTATACGCCAAGGGATGAAAGAAGGTGATGTAATTGTCGCGATTGATAATAAAAAAATTAACGATTGGTTAGAAGTTGTTGATATAGTACAAAAATCACCAGAAAAACTATTGAATATCGAAGTGATGCGTCAAGGCGAGATTGTTCAATTAAAGGTCATGCCGCAAGGAAAGCGTGACAATATGGGCAATATGACAGGAATGTTGGGAGTGCAAGCTCAATCTGGTCAGATCAATATTCCTGCTGAATATAAGCATACAATTCAATATGATCCAGCGGAAGCTTTTGTGGTTGCGGTTGAAAAAACGGGTCAATTATCTTCTATGATCCTTGGCTCAATTGTCAAAATGATTCGAGGATTGATTGGGTTGGATAATCTCTCGGGTCCAATTACGATTGCTAAAGTTGCAGGTCAAAGTGCTGAAATGGGGTGGCAAACTTTCATTTCATTTATGGCATTAATGAGTGTAAGTTTGGGGATATTAAATTTGCTTCCGATTCCGATGTTGGATGGTGGGCATTTAGTTTATTACATAATTGAATTAATTCGTGGTAAACCTGTTTCTGAACAAATACAATTGGTTGGATTAAAAATTGGTATGGTGTTGCTGGGAAGTATGATGTTTCTCGCAATATTTAATGATTTTATGCGTTTATAAGCGTTATAGATGGATAATTAACTTACTGGAAAACAATAGGCATGCAGCACAAACATTTATTTATGCCATTGGCACTCGTTAGCGCCATGGCAGCAGTACAACAAGTATATGCAGCAGACGAGTTTATCGCGCGGGATGTGCGTGTTGATGGATTAGTTCGACTAACGCAAGCTAATGTACTCGCAATGTTACCGGTGAATGCTGGGGATCGCATTAATGATCCAGTGATTGCGAATGCGATTCGTGCGTTGTATGCCTCTAATTCGTTTGATGATATTCAAGCTTTCAAAGAAAACGATGTTTTGGTTTTCAAAGTCGTTGAACGTCCTATTATTTCTAAAATCAATTTCAAGGGTAATAAGCTCATTCCAAAAGAAGCCTTGGAAGAGGGCTTGAAGAAAATGGGTCTAGCTGAAGGTGAGGTGCTCACTAAATCTGCACTTCAGACGCTAGAAACTGAGCTTGAACAGCAGTATTCACAACAAGGTCGCTATAATGCGGATATTCAGGTCGAAACTGTTGCAAAAGCCAATAACCGTGTTGATGTCAATATTAATTTCATTGAAGGTAAACCAGCTAAAGTTTTTGAAATTAATTTAATTGGTAATACTGTATTTAAAGACGATGAAATTAAGCAAGTCTTTGCTGTCAAGGAAAGCGGATGGTTATCTGTCATTTCCAGAAATGATCGCTACGCGCGTGAAAAAATGGCAGCAAGCCTTGAAGCATTAAGAGCTTTATACCTTAATAAAGGTTATATCAATTTTGAAATTACCAACTCTAATTTGAATATCAGTGAAGATAAAAAAAATATTTTCATTGAAGTTTCAATGAATGAGGGTGAGCAATTTAAATTTGGTGAAACCAAATTTTTAGGTGATGCTTTATATAAAGACGAAGATCTTCGTGCACTAAAGATTTATAAAGATGATGCAACTTACTCACAAGAGTTGGTGAATGCAGTAAAACAGTTGTTACAGCGTAAGTATGGTAATGCTGGTTATTACTATGCTGAAATTAATGTTGTGCCTCAAATTGACAATGAAACAAAAAAAGTTAATTTGAATTATTACATCAATCCGGGTCAGCAAGTTACGGTTAGACGTATTAATTTTACAGGTAATACCAAGACTGCTGATGAAGTTTTACGTCGTGAAATGCGCCAGATGGAAGGTGCATTAGCGAGTAACGAAAAAATTGATCTTTCAAAAGTCCGTTTAATGCGTACTGGATTTTTCAGTAAAGTAGATGTTAAGCCGGTACGTGTTCCGGGGGCGCCTGATCAGATTGATTTGAATATCGCTGTTGAAGAACAACACTCAGGATCAAGTACTTTAGCTGTGGGTTATTCGCAAAACGGGGGTATTACGTTCCAAGCAGGTTTAAGTCAAACTAACTTCTTAGGTACAGGTAACCGTGTAGCGATTGATCTTTCTCGTTCTGAGACACAAGATTATTATAACCTAAGTGTTACTGATCCATACTTTACAATTGATGGTGTCAGCCGTGGTTACAATCTCTATTATCGTAAGACGAAATTAGACGAAGACTATAACGTTAACAATTATGTTACAGATAGCTTCGGTGGTGGTCTGAGCTTTGGTTACCCTATTGATGAGAATCAGAGCTTAAGTGCTGGTATTAATATTGATCAAACTGAAGTAACGACTGGTCCATTTGTTTCTACTTATGTGCGTGATTATTTACTTGCCAATGGGGGTAGGGAAACAAGTACTGGTAAGTATTGTCCAGTCGACTTAGAGCCAATTAAAGATGATAACGGTAATGTAATTGGTTATGAACCTTGCTCTGAACCTGAAGTTGAGTACGGTAATGAGTTTAAAGGTGATTTCTTTACTTATAGTTTAAATTTAGGTTGGTCTTATAACACATTAAATAATCCACGCTTCCCAACGTCGGGTATGTCTCATCGTGTTAATGCAGAGATTGCATTGCCGGGTAGTGATGTTGAATATCAGAAGGTAACATACGATACTCAAGCCTTTATTCCTTTAGGAAAGGATTTTGTATGGCGTGGTTATGGTAAGGTAGGTTTCGGTAATGATTTACCATTCTATAAAAACTATTACGCTGGTGGTTATGGGTCTGTTCGTGGTTATGATAATAGTACATTAGGTCCAAAATATCCGAGTATTACAGATGCTGCTCTAACTCGAGAAGATAGAAACCCTGAAGAGGTGGGGGGTAATGCATTAGTTCAATTTGGTACTGAATTAATCTTACCAGTTCCTTTTAAAGGCGACTGGGCGCGACAGGTCCGTCCTGTTATTTTTGCAGAAGGTGCTCAAGTGTTCGACACTCAATGTGACGTACCTACTGGAAATATTTATTTTGGCGCAACCAATTCGACTGCATTCGATGCTAGACAATACTGTAAAGACAACTTTGGTTTCGATGCTGGAAATATGCGATATAGTGTTGGTGTAGGCTTCACATGGATTACGATGATTGGTCCACTATCATTAAGCTATGCGTACCCATTGAATGATAAGCCTGGTGATGAAACTAAGTCTGTTCAATTTGAAATTGGTCGTACTTTCTAGTACGGCCTTTTGCCTTTAAGGAATAATAATGAATATGTTTAAAACAACGATTTCAACGGTTTTACTCACATCTGTAGTTGGCTTTGCGCATGCAGCAGGATATGGAGTAATTGATTTAGAAAAAGTCGTTGAAAATAGCACGTACTTAAAACAGCAGAATACTCAGCTTGAGCAGTCAATTAAACCGCAAACGGTAAAATTAGAACAATTGGGTAAAGAAATTGAAGCGTTGGCTAAATCAGCTCAAGCCAATCAATCGAATGCCCAGCAACTATCCTCTCAATATCAAACGAAGATGAACGAATTTCAATCTTTGCAACAGACTGTTCAATCACGTGTTCAAAGCACCATTCAAAATACCAATAAAGTTTTCGACTTAAGAATTAAACAAATTGCTGAACAATTGCGCAAAGAAAATAATCTTGATTTAGTTTTAAATAAAAATGCTGCCTTGGCATATGACCCAAAATACGATTTAACTGCTAAAATGATTCAAAAGGTTAATGCAATCAAATAGTCAATGAAATCAAATCAATTTCGTCTCGATCACTTGGCCAAACTTGTACAAGGCCAAGTTATTGGTGATGCAGATCTGTTGCTAGAGGGTCTTGCAAGTTTAACTCAAGCGAACTCAAACCAAATTTCTTTTGTAAATTCTGATAAGTATTTAGACGAAGCGATTTCATCTCAAGCAGGTGCCTTAATTGTCACTTCTGAGATGCAGGCTCAGCTTAATCAGCATAATAATTTTATTGTCGTACAAAATCCGTATCTTGCTTTCGCGATTTTAACTCATGTGTTCGAATCTAAAACTGTGCAACGTGGTATCGAGGCCACCGCAGTAATCGATCCGAGTGCTATGATTGGAGATAATGTATACATTGGTCATTACGTTGTAGTTGGCCCACATGCCGTGATTGGTTCAAATACAGTAATTCATTCGCAAACTAAAATTGATGAGTATGTTGAAATCGGTGAGGATTGTTTCATTGATTCACATGTCACGATTACGGGTCGATCTAAAATTGCTAAACGTGTTCGTATCCATGCGAATACCGTAATTGGAGGAGAGGGTTTTGGCTTTGCTCCTTATCAAGGTAAGTGGAACCGAATTGCTCAACTCGGGTCTGTTCAAATTGGAAATGATGTCAGAATTGGTTCTAACTGTAGTATTGATCGTGGCGCTTTGGATGACACTATACTTCATGATGGTGTGATTATTGATAATCTTGTGCAAGTCGCACACAACGTTCAAATCGGTGAAAATACTGCAATTGCTGCAAAATGCGGTATTGCGGGCAGTACTGTGATTGGCAAAAACTGTATCCTTGCAGGTGCTTGTGGTATCTCAGGACATCTAAAAATTGTAGATAATGTGACGCTAACTGGAATGTCAATGGTCACAGGTAGCATTTTAGAAGCTGGTACATATTCTTCAGGAATGGGATTGCTCGAAAATTCTCGTTGGAAACGAACAGTTGTTCGTCTAAGACAATTAGCAGATGTGCCATTGACCAAATTAGTCAAACAAATAGATGATATGCAGGCTCAGTTAGAGTCAATCGAATCAACTTTAAAATTGCGTAAATAATATGACAGAGTCTACTTTATCTTTTTCAATTCCTGAATTGCCGATGAATATTCAAACAATTCGTGAATATTTGCCGCATCGTTATCCATTTCTATTGGTAGACCGTGTTACAGAAGTGACTGAGAATGGAATTGTCGGATTTAAAAATGTCTCCATAAATGAAGAGTTTATGCAAGGTCATTTTCCAGGTTATCCAATCATGCCGGGTGTCTTAATCGTTGAGGCGATGGCACAAATTTCTGGCGTTCTTGGCTTTATTATGAACAATGAAAAACCCAAACCTGGTTCACTTTTTCTTTTCGCTGGCGCTGAAAAAGTTCGTTTTAAAAAACAAGTCGTTCCTGGTGATCAACTCGTGTTAAAATCAGAGCTTGTAATGCAGAAACGTGGTATTTACAAGTATCTTTGTAGTGCGAGCGTTGATGGTGTAATTGCAGCGACAGCTGAAATTATTATTTCTCATCAGAAACTAGAGCAAGCATGAGTAACAGTGATTTAATCCACCCTACAGCAATTATTGATCCTACGGCAACGATTGCTTCTGATGTAAAAATTGGTCCTTATTCGATTATTGGTCCTCATGTGACGATTGATAGTGGGACAGTGTTACATTCTCATGTGGTGGTTGGTGGATATACCCGCATCGGTAAATCAAACGAAATTTTCCAGTTTGCCAGTGTGGGTGAGGTGTGTCAGGATCTTAAGTATGCTGGTGAAGAAACTTGGCTTGAGATTGGCGACAACAACAAAATTCGTGAGCATTGCAGTCTGCATCGCGGTACAGTGCAGGATCAAAGTATTACTAAAATTGGTAGTAATAATCTGTTGATGGTCAATACGCATATTGCGCATGACTGTGTGGTGGGTAATAACAACATTTTTGCAAACAATGTTGGTGTCGCAGGTCATGTGCATGTTGGTGACTTCGTTGTTGTCGGTGGCAACTCCGGTATTCATCAATTCTGTAAAATCGACTCATACAGCATGATTGGTGGAGCATCATTGATTTTGAAGGATGTTCCTGCTTATGTGATGGTGTCTGGTAATCCGGCGCATGCATTTGGAATGAATGTAGAAGGTATGCGTCGTAAGGGTTGGTCCAAAGATGTAATCAATGGTTTACGAGAATCATTTAAGTTGATTTATAAAAGTGGTCTGACGACACAACAAGCCATTGAGCAGATTACTGCTGAAATTTTACCAAATGTTTCTGAAGCTCAGCTCCTCATAGATTCTCTAAATGAATCTAAGCGCGGTATTGTTCGTTAAGAGCTTTTGCTAGCAATAAAAAGACATCTTATGATGTCTTTTTTATTTAACTTTTTTTGAAATATCCAGCTTCTTCTGAGTCAGGATAGGTGCTTAGTAGTTTATTTTTATAAATTTCAGCAGTTTGAGCATTTTTATTTACATCTTTCGCGATGCTATACAGCTGATATAAAGATCGCGCTGCTTTTCCTGAATTTGGAAACTTCGAAGCGACAGTTTCATAGTGTTTTCTTGCTTCTTCATAATTGGGTGGTTCAATTGCTAAATTGAATTCAGCTAACCAAAAATAGGCATTACCTGTATACACACTATTTGGATTGTTACGTACAAAGTTTTGCATAGGTGCAATGGCTTTTTTTGCGCCACCTTGTTTGTATGCATCTAAGGCAACTGTATAAGCCGCTTTATCAAGTTCTTGTTGGTTGGTTTGATTCAAGTTCGTTGCATTTTGTGATGCTGTGGTATTGGAGTTAGTGCTAGTGCTTGGTGCAGTTGGCTCGTTAGGAATGGGTGGTGCAGCATTAGGATCATCGGCATTGGACTCCTCCACAGGATCAATTTTTTGTTGAAGGAGTTCTAATCTTTGATCTAGATCTGTATAGCGATTTTTTAATTCGTTGGTCAGTTGATTAATTTGATGTTCTTGTTCTTCTAATTTGCCTTGAAGTGCACGAATTTGATTTTCTAAGCGTTGATTTTGTTGGATAAGCTGCCAACTGGTATTGGTAGGGGCTGTAGCGGTGTTATTCGCTGCGACTGCTGTTTGGTTCAAACTCGAATTTTGGCTTAATCCTTTTGATTCGATAGGAATATTGGCAAAAACTGATGTTGGGCTCATCAATGCTAGTGCAAGAAAAGTACGCTTATTGAGCATGTTCATTATTCCATTTGTGTCCATACTCAAATTTGAACTTTGAGTATTTTCAATTCTTAATAATCAGATCATTAAAAACGTCATAGCATTTAAAATCAATATAAATTTACAATGAAACTGTATAAATGAAGAAATTTAAGTTGAAGTTATTTAGATGAAAAATATCAAGTTTGTTGTTAATAGATTAGTAAATATTCACTTGAACTTTTTTAGTGCCTTTAAAGCCCATTATGGTCTTGCAAGATCGTTAAAAATCTCTATACTCTGTTCTTGCAATGGTAGCCCTGCTGGTGGCTTCGCAATTATACTCTGAGAACCCCGCCAGGACCGGAAGGTAGCAACGGTATCAGAACTATGATGTGCCGGAGTTTTGCTAGTAGGGTTGCCACCATTATAATAATTTTATTTCTTATTCTTCATTCTCTTTTCTTTTTATAGCTTTCATAATCGCATCCATTTCAAAGCCTCTATATTGTAAAAAGCGAATTTGTTTTGCTTTTAATTTTGCGTCCTGAGCAACTTCATAGCCATATTTTTTGACCTTCAATAAGTATGCTTGTTCATACCAATTTATTTCTTCCATTTCTGGTTCAGCCAAGGCTTTATCAACGTGTTTGCTTTTAAGCGCTAGCTTTATTCGATTTGGACCTTTTCCTTTACGTAATTGGCTGCGTACCGTCATTTCTGCAACGCGAGCATCACTTTGATAATTTTCTCGCGCTAGCTCATCAACTAAGCTCAAAACCTCTTCCTTATTTTGTGCATACAAAGCAAGTTTATCGATTAAGTCTTTTTTTGAGTATTCTTTGCGAGTTAAGACTGCAAATGCATACGATCTCAAACGAGTTCCTGTTAAGCCTTTATTTTGTGCTAGAGCTGATGAAAGGTTGTCATCTAAATCACATTCATCTGATGCTTGATTTTTCGGGTGTTGGCTAGCAACATGTTGATCATTGATGAGATGTTGAGGTTCATCTTCATTCATTATTGATTTTAAGTCCTCATAATGAATGAACTTGGGAAACTTCTCTGACATTTTAAATCCATGCTCTTAAACAAAAGCGCCCATAATTTGGGCGCTTCGATTTCAAATTTTTTGAAAAATTATACTTCAAATAAATCTGCTTCTTCGTCATTTTCTTCAGTTGGAGCTGGTGTCGCTGTGGTTAACAACTGTTCACGAATCATGCGATCAAGATCTTGTGCAAGTTGAGGATTTTCCTCAAGATGACGAATCACGTTGTTCTTACCTTGTCCAATCTTGTTACCTTGGTATGAATACCAAGCACCAGCTTTTTGAACAAGTTCTTGTTGTACAGCGAGATCGACCAATTCAGCAAGCTGATTTGTACCTTTACCGTACATGATTTGGAATAATGCTTCACGGAAAGGAGGTGCCATTTTGTTCTTCACCACTTTAACGCGTGTTTCAGAACCAACAATCTCATCGCCTTCTTTCACTTGACCAATGCGGCGAATATCTAAGCGTACAGAAGCATAGAATTTGAGCGCATTACCACCAGTAGTGGTTTCTGGACTTCCAAACATGACACCAATTTTCATACGAATTTGGTTAATGAAGATCACCATGCAGTTGGAGCGCTTTGCATTACCTGTAATTTTACGCAATGCTTGGCTCATCAAGCGTGCTTGTAGACCCATATGAGAGTCACCCATTTCACCTTCAATTTCGGCTTTAGGGGTTAAGGCTGCTACAGAATCGACAACAATTAAGTCGATAGCGCCAGATCGTACCAGCATATCTGCAATTTCTAGTGCTTGTTCACCGTGATCAGGTTGTGACACCAATAAGTTATCGATATCAACACCAAGTTTGCGAGCATATTGAGGATCTAAAGCATGCTCAGCATCGATAAATGCACAAGTACCACCAGCTTTTTGACATTGCGCAATCGCTTGAAGTGTCATGGTGGTTTTACCTGATGATTCTGGACCATAAATTTCAATAATACGGCCTTTAGGTAAACCACCAATACCTAATGCGATATCCAGTGTAAGAGAGCCTGTAGATACAGCTTCTACAGCTTGAACAGTATTGTCACCAAGGCGCATTACCGTATTTTTACCAAATTGTTTTTCAATTTGGCTTAAAGCAGCACTCAGTGCTTTGCTTTTATTATCATCCATCTCATAACCTCAAAACGATGTAAATCACTGATAACTTAAGTGGATGTCTTTAATTAAGTCTAATGTCCACGGCATTTATAGTGACAGAAAAAATCGGACTGTTCTATAATTTTAAACTTCAAAACGACAGTATTTGTCGCTTTAACTTATTCATCATCGTATGACCAAACTTCGTCATATTGCTGACCATTTTGTTGACGGAATCTTGTAATATCACGTCGATCTTTTTTGCTTGGTCGATGATCTGGTCGTGCAAGATTATGCAATTTTCTTTGTGCAGAAAGCAACTCACGACGCGCGATACTGACTTCAGTTTCTTCATAGAGTAATTGTGCAGTAGGTGCCCCGCCTCTTACAGATGATAATGCTTTCACAATGACGGTTTTCTTTTCAAATCCCTGCTGAATCGTTAACTCCATTCCTACACGTACTTCTCTGGAAACTTTAACACGATCATTGTTGTGATGAACTTTACCACCTTCGATTGCTGCTTTGGCAATTGAGCGGGTTTTAAAAAAGCGTGCTGCCCAAAGCCACTTATCAATTCGCATTGAATCTGTGATTTTAGTTTCATGCTGTTTTGACATTCATTTCTTTCTCATGGTTAATTTGGTCTAAATAGGGGATTAATGATCTTAGATCATTGATTGCAGGATACTGAAGTTTAGATCTTTCACGCTCAGGTTGAGAGCTAGATGGTTGGGTAATTGTGATTAGATGCTCAATACCAAAAGATTTAGCACCTTCGAGTACAACCGCAGTATCATCAACGAGAACGCAGTGACGAGGTTCAAATGGGTGCATGTGCTGTAATTGATCCCAAAATTCAAAACGCTCTTTAGCAAAACCGATTGTTTCACTACTGATCATCACTTCAAAATAAGAGGAGAGGTCAACTTGATTCATTTTCAATGCCAATCCTCTTTCATCAGCATTGGTGACTAACCATATTCGGTATCCAGCTTGCTTAAGGCTTGATAATAACGCAATGCATCCCTGTCTCGGCTTGATGAATTCTTTGTGATCGTGTTGAAGCTGAAAAGTATCAACGCCGACTTTGGCTGTCCAAAAGCGCGTAGAATACCAATCGAGCGTGTGCTTATGATCTTGATAAAATTTAAATAGAATTTGATTGCTCTGCTCTAAACTGATTTGATGAGTTTTGGCATGTCGCTCAGGGAGTTTGTGATTCCAAATTAAATCGTCAAAAGCAAGATCGAGTAGGGTTCCATCCATGTCGAACATGATGATGGGTTTATTCATTCATCTTTCCTCAGGTATTGTTGCAATTTAGCACAAATAAAAACAACAAAATGGGTGTTATTTAAATATCAATTTACACCATCATTTGATGCAAATGGTTGGACTCGCATCAGCATTTTAAAATAGAACTTCAAGAATGGGTGTGCGTGGAGACTTCTATATTTCATTCCATTCGTATTATATCGAATTAGATGTGTGAGGTCACAAATTTAGATCTTGATAATGAATACAAAAATAGTATAGAAGTCGCTATGAAAGCATCATATTTTTTGAAAATGGTGCATAGGAGTTTGAAGTATGACAAAACATGATAATAGTTCGAAACCACACAAAGAATCTAATGAGGATAAAGGGAATCAGGACTCTTTTAAAAATAAAGAGCCTGTAAAAAAACCGAATGAACAGCCTGAAAGTCCAGTCAAAGAGCAAAAATAAAAAACAAGCCTTCTTTAAGAAGGCTTGTTTTTTTATGTTTATACTGACTCTAAGGCGCGCTCTGATTTTTGGAACTATTGCGGGTGTTATTTAAGATGTATTGAGGGTTGTTGGCAATCACGCTTCGGATTTTGTTTTAAAAGTGTTAGAGTTCTTATGATTGAAATGGGTTATGTGTTTCAAAGTGGTTATATTTTATAGGTTTGCTACTATAAATATAAATCCAACAATGCAAATTAAATCACGCTGCATTTTAGGCTGAGGTTCTTAATATGATCGTCGTGCTTAGAGTGTGTAGCGCCAGAAAAAATAGGTTTTATCCATGTTTATCACAACGCATGCTCCCCAAGATCAACAAATGTTAAATTTGGTTCCGATTTTGGCTGTAGCAAGCCAAATATTATTAGAAGAATATCAAAACTATTGTGCTGGACGTGATTTTAAAATCAACGAAAAAGATGACCGTTCTCCTGTAACTCAAGCAGATTTAAAGGTCAATCAATATCTGCTCAGAGAGCTTGCAAAACTTACACCTGATATTCCGATCATTTCTGAAGAAAGTGATTATTCAGAGCGACATGAATGGCCTCAATGTTGGATGCTAGACCCTTTGGATGGTACGAAGGAGTTTATTCATGAACGTGATGAATTTACAATTAATCTGAGTCTTATTCAGAACCATCAAACTGTATTTTCAGTCATAGTCGTGCCGACTGAGAAAGTTATGTATATGGGCTATTTGACGGATCTTCCTTATAAATATTCATTTATGAACAATATTTGGGAAAAATATTGCAAATTTAAAGCCTCACCAGTCGATGCCATCCAAATTGGGCTGAGTCATAGTAGTAAAAATCCTAAGTATCAACACTATATTGATTATATTGAAAGAGAAATACCGGTTATACGTCGTGAAGCTGGAAGTGCTTATAAATTTTGTATGATGCTTGAGGGTGAAATAGATATTTACCCAAGATTTCATCCAACCTCCGAGTGGGACACTAGTGCTGGACAAGGCTTGCTAGAGAGCATAGGAGGTGGTTTGTTGACCTTGGATTCTGTGCCATTTACCTATAATCAGCGTGATACTGTTTTGAATAATGGTTTTATCGCCTATCGTGATCCTGAAATGAGGCAATTGGCTTTAGATGCGTTGTCAAATGTACTTTAGGGGAGTGGAACTATAATTTCATCGTGTTATAGTCAAATTAATTTCATTTATTAGAATTATTATGTCGCTGAAATTGCTTCCTCCAAGTATGCTCAGAGCGGTTGATTTACTGCCCGATGTTGCTGTGCCTGTTACACTATTTACTCGCCACTCAATTCGTGAAATGGTGGTGGGCCAAGGACTCGCTGGATATGATTTGCAATTAACAGATCAAGGTAAGGATCTGGCGCAGGCTTGGGGGGCTTATCTTATTGATCAAACAGATCGTGTGATTGAACACTGTATTTCTAGTCCAATTCAACGTTGTATTGATACTGCAGCACTGATGATTCAAGGTGCTGATCAAATCAATCCTAAGTCAAATACCCATCATATTAAAATTGTTGAGCAGGGGCTTTTGGTCGAGCCTGGTAGCTTCGTTTTAGATATCGAGCAAGCTGCGCCATATTTTAAGCAACAAGGTGCTTTGGGATTTATCAATAGCTTTGTAAACAATACTTTACCTGGGATGAAGCAGCCAATTACAGGTGTGATTGATGTTTTACATTTGCTTTATCAAACTCACCCTCAACAGAATCATGGATTAAGTTTGGCGGTTAGCCATGACACTATTCTGGCTGGTATTCTGGCTGTGATTTCAGGTAAAACACAGATTATTCAGCAGGATTGGCCAGAAATGATGGAAGGTTTGTTTGTTTGGTTTGAAGGTGAAGCATTCATAGATGCAAAATTGAAATGGATATGGCGTGGTGAACGTAATGAGCTGTCTATTCGTGAATTTGTAGAGCAAGAAAGATAGTAATTTTAATATTATTTAAGTATTGTTGATAAATTTAAGATATAAAAAAAGCCCTTAAAGGGCTTTTTTTAACGCAACTTAGTTAGAAGCTAAAGCTTTAACTTGTGCATTTAAACGGCTCTTATGACGAGCAGCTTTGTTCTTGTGGATGATACCTTTGTCAGCCATACGGTCGATTACAGGTACTGCAGTTTTGTAAGCTTCAGAAGCTGCTGCATAGTCACCCGCAGCGATCGCTGCTACTGTGCGTTTAAGGTAAGTACGAACCATAGAACGTAAGCTTGCGTTGTGTTTACGTGCTTTAACGTTTTGACGAGCACGTTTTTTTGCTTGAGCAGAGTTTGCCACTCGTGCACTCCTTGAAATTGATTGGTCTGGGCGGGCTGAAATTTCAACTAAATACAAACATTAGAAGAATTTACACCAGCCCGTAAACAAGTGCCATATTGTGATTAAATGATGCGGCAAAGTCAAGTCTTGACATGCTTTGACAACATTTTTGATGCAGATAAAATGCGGTTAGCGCGTTAGATTATATGAATATAGGAAGGAATGGCGAAAAAATGATTAAAAATATTAAAAGTGCAATAGTTATAGGGGCAACTGGTTTAGTTGGTCGATCTTTGGTAAATCATTTGAATCAATTGGTAGATTGCGAAAGAATTGTCGTAGTTGTTCGTAACCATGATGAACAATTTGAAAAGTTCACTAAAGTTGATCAGTTGGTCATTGATGACTTTTTAATGTTAAATGATGAGGACGCTTCTGGATTCTCACATGCGTTTAGTTGCCTAGGAAGTACAATTAAAAAAGCAGGCTCTAAAGAAAATTTTTACAATATCGATTTTGAGATAAATGCTCATTTTGCTGATTTGCTCGTGAATACCGATACTTTTTTTGCAATTGTAAGTGCGGAAGGTGCGAATGAAAGATCTCCATTCTTTTATAATCAAGTGAAGGGAAAGTTAGAAAATTATCTAAAATCATTATCACTCTATCAATTGGCGATCATTCGACCTTCACTCTTAATTGGTGAAAGAGCTGAAACAAGGACACTCGAAGATATTTCTCAGAGTATTTTCAAGCGGGTATCGCAATTTCTGCCAAATACATTCAAATATAAGCCAGTGACAGCAGAGCAAGTCGCTAATACTATGGTCGTGAGCGCAAGAACTCAAAATGAAAAAATTAAGATTTATGATAATTTAGAGATTCAAAAACATAACTGAGGGTATAAAAAGTGACAACGCCAACATTTGTGACGTGTGATTTACTGGATGACCATCCTGATTTAGATATTCAAGTATTGTATCCATCTATTGATGGAAAATTCTTCAAAAGTTACGGTGGTGTAAAAAGCTTTGGGGGTGAAGCTGTCACTGTTAAATGTTTTGAGGACAATTCACGAGTAAAAGAGTTACTCGCTACAGATGGGCAAGGCAAAGTTTTAGTTGTAGATGGTGGTTCTTCCATGCGTTGTGCATTGATGGGAGATATGATTGCTGAGTCTGCCGTTAAATATGGATGGAGTGGTGTCATTATTAATGGTTGTGTTAGAGATGTTGATGCCATTGCGAGTTTAAATCTAGGCGTGCACGCACTTGCGGCTATACCTCAAAAAAGTAATCGCAAAGGGGTGGGCGAAACCAATATCACGATTCAAATTGGAAATATCACAATCCAACCAGGTGATTATATCTATGCAGACAATAATGGAATTATTGTGTCCAAGACAAAATTAGTCGATTAATTTAAATAAAACAAAAACGAGGTAATCAGTATGGTGATTCATCAATTAAAAGTGGCTCAGGCGCTAGCTTCAGCTGTTGCAGAAGGTGGACGTGGGACTTCAGGTACACCGTTTCCTAAACAGCCAGAAAAAGCATTAAAGCTTTACGAATTTGAAGGATCACCATTCTGTCGTCGTGTAAGAGAGGTGTTGACTTTACTTAATCTTGACTACGAAGTGTATCCTTGTCCGAAAGGTGGAAGGGTCTATCGAGATCAAGTAAAAACACTTGGTGGTAAGATTCAATTTCCTTTTTTAATTGATGAAAATACTGGGGCTAAACTTTACGAGTCTCAGGATATTATTTACTATCTTTTTAAGCATTATGGTGAGACAGGTCAAACACCGAAGCAATTCTCACACTACCCCAAATTGCCTGTAGTTGCTCTAGCTGGAACACTGATTAATGGTGCTCGTGGGATTTTTATAAATAAAGCGATTAAGCAGAGACCACAACCCGAGCATTTAATTGAGCTGTGGGGGTTTGAAGCGAGTCCATACACCAGAATCGTGCGCGCTGAACTCACAGAACTTGAATTACCATTTAAGTTTCATAATGTTGCTAAAGAACGTTGGCAGGATCAAGGACCAGCGATTTTACGATTGAAGCCTGGGAAATATATTCCTTTGGCAGGCGGTAAACGCGAGCAGGTTGTAAAGGTAATGAATCGCAAGGGGAAGGATATACAAGTCCCGTATTTAGTTGATCCTAATACAGGCGTAAAATTGTTCGAATCGAAGAAGATTGTAGAATATTTAAGAAAAAATTACGGTTAATTTTAGTTTGAGTGCTTTTTGGTCATGAATATAGGTGTATTCGTAACCAGATGCTAAGATAGACCATCATTTTGAGTTTTCAGCTTTTCTTCCCAAACTATGTTTAAAAAAATTTCTGATTTGTTTCAAAAAAAACCATCGGCTGAGCAAGTTTATTTACAGACCCATCAAATTCGTCATGATCCTGAATTAGGATATATTATCGATGACGTTGTTTTGAATGAACTAAATGAAAGATTGTCATATTTTTCGAACCGAAAGGTTACTCGTTTTGATGATTTGGAAAATTTATTTTATCGGGGAATGTTGATCAAAGAGAAAATAGATCTCGAGTTGAATACAGGTCGTTTTACTACGAGATTAGGTAATAATCAACAGAATCTAGAACAGTTAAAAAAATTCGTGATATTGCTCAATGATTATTATCGTGAATTCAAACGTGAGTGCTAATGTTTGCGACTGAATGTTTGTGATATCTAAAAATAACTCATTCTCGATTTTGAACATGATAAAATAGTGCAATGTCCTACCAGACTTTTAAAGCGATCTTCATGTTCCAAAAAGAAATTTCTCAACTTAATCTATCACAAATAAAATCTGGCGAAAAAAGATGGTTAGGGGCGCTTAAAGGCTCTGCCATCGCTTTGCTTTTAAAAGAAATAAGTCAAAACTCTGATCGACTCTTTGTTCTGGTAGCTAGAAATAATCAACATTTAGCTCAACTTGAGAGTGAACTTGAATTTTATGGTGTGAAGCCCACCATCTTTCCAGATTGGGAGATCTTACCTTACGATCGGTTGTCTCCGCATCAAGATATTGTCTCAGAAAGATTATCAGTGCTCTCTAATATGCCAGCAAAAGGGATACTACTCATTTCAAGCACAACTTTGGCACAACGTGTTGCGCCGACGTCTTGGGTGTTAGGTGAGCATTTTGATATTAGCGTTGGGCAAAAATTTGATTTAGAAAAGCAGAAACAACGCCTGATTCAGGCTGGTTATCATTTGGTCGATACTGTATATGATCATGGAGAGTTTGCTGTTCGGGGAAGTTTAGTTGATATTTTTGCTTCAGGGCAAGATGCTCCAATTCGAATAGATTTGTTTGATGATGAAATTGATTCTTTAAAATTTTTTGATCCAGAAACTCAAAGGACCACGACGAAACTTGAACATTTTAAGGTTTTACCAGCTAAAGAGTTTCCTTTAAAAGAAGGTAGAGCTCAATTTCGAGACCGTTATGCTGAAGAGTTTCCAACGGCGAACCCGAAAAAAAATCCGATTTATCAGGATGTAATGGAGGGTATATCTTCACCCGGATTGGACTATTACTTTCCGCTGTTCTTTTCAAAAAAAGAAATGCTAGAACAAAGTGGTATTACATCATACTTACCAAATCATTCTATTGTCATTACAGATCGAAATATTGAAAGTGAATTAACTCAATTTTGGAAAGATATTTATCAGCGTTATGAAGACCGACGTCATAATGTTGATCAACCTTTATTAGCTCCAGAACAAATCTTCTTTCAACAAAATCAAATTTTTGAACAACTCAATCAGTTTCCTCGTATTATCGCATCTGACGAAGTTTTTGAACCTAAAGCGGGTGTAATTAATACCTCTGCTGAACAGCCACCTCGTTTAGCGGTAGAGCCTAAACATCAACAGCCATTTCATGCTGTAAAATCATTTATTGATGCTGCACAACACCCTGTCTTACTCGTTGCTGAAAGTGCGGGACGTCGTGAATCGTTAAAGGACTCCTTGCGAGCAAGTATGGGTGAAATTCCTGTTGTAGAGCATTATCAGGAGTTTATTAATCAACAATATTCAGTAGCAGTAACGCATGCACCACTTGAACGTGGCTTGGAGATTAAAGGACAAATATCTGTCATTTCAGAAAATCAACTCTATGATCATCGTGTTGTACAACGCCGTAGAAAACGCCAGCATGAAGTTTCTGAAGAGTTCTTAGTTAAAAGTTTAACTGAATTAAGTATAGGTGCTCCTGTAGTTCATATTGATCACGGTGTAGGTCGCTATGCGGGATTAGTGACTTTATGTATTGATGAGCAAGACCACGAATTTTTGCAACTTAATTATGCTGATGATGCCAAAGTCTATGTTCCTGTCACCAATTTGCATCTGATCAGTCGATACAGTGGAGGTGATCCTGATTTAGCACCACTGCATAAACTTGGTACTGATGCTTGGAATAAAGCTAAGCGCAAAGCACTAGAGCAAATACATGATGTTGCAGCCGAACTTCTTCATATTCAAGCAAGACGCCACTCAAAACCAGGTATTCAATTTGAATTAGATCACACTACTTATATGCAGTTTGTTAGTGGTTTTGCTTATGAAGAAACGCTTGATCAAGCGAATGCTATCGAAGCGACTTTATACGACATGCAACAAGCTAAACCAATGGATCGTTTAGTCTGTGGTGATGTTGGATTTGGTAAGACAGAAGTGGCGATGAGAGCTGCTTTTGTTGCTGTACAGAACAATAAGCAAGTTGCTGTTTTAGTTCCAACAACTTTACTTGCGCAACAGCATTATGAATCTTTCAAAGATCGATTTGCTGATTGGCCTATCCGTATTGAAGTGTTATCTCGATTTGGCTCAAATAAAACACACTTAAAAACGATCGAAGATTTGGCAGAGGGTAAAGTTGATATCGTCATTGGAACGCATAAAATTTTGCAGGAAAATGTCCAGTTTAAACAACTTGGATTGATGATTGTTGATGAAGAACATCGCTTTGGTGTGCGAGATAAAGAACGTATTAAAGCGATGCGTGCCGATGTAGATATGCTGACGCTAACCGCTACGCCAATCCCGCGTACCTTAAATATGGCGTTTTCAGGTATGCGTGACCTCTCAATTATTGCTACACCACCTGCACGCCGTCTCGCTGTTAAGACCTTTGTCAATGAGCAGACCGATGCCACGATGAAAGAGGCGATCTTGCGTGAACTATTACGTGGTGGTCAGGTTTATATTTTGCATAATGAAGTGGATACCATTGAACGAGCGGCTGAAAATATTCGGTTGTTAGTTCCTGAAGCTCGGGTTGCAGTTGCGCATGGTCAAATGCGTGAGCGTGAGTTAGAACAGGTCATGCAGCAGTTTTATCATAAAGAATATAATGTATTGGTGTGTTCGACCATTATTGAAACGGGAATTGATGTACCAAATGCCAATACAATTATCATTGAGCGAGCAGACAAGCTAGGTTTGGCACAACTTCATCAACTGCGTGGTCGTGTGGGGCGCTCTCATCATCAAGCCTATGCGTATCTGATGGTTCCGTCTATTAAAGGCTTAAAAGGTGATGCTGAAAAACGACTTGATGCCATTCAGCGTGCTTCTACTTTAGGCGCTGGTTTTGTATTGGCGACAGAGGATTTAGAAATACGTGGAGCAGGCGAGCTTCTAGGTGAGCAGCAAAGTGGTTCAATGCATGCAATTGGATATAGTCTATATATGGAAATGCTTGAGAAAGCGACTAAAGTCATCCAAAATGGTAAGACTCCTAACTTTGATGCACCTTTGTCACTCACCGCAGAAATTAGTTTACATATGCCTGCATTAATTCCAGATGAATATTTAGGTGATGTGCATCAGCGTTTATTGTTCTATAAGCGAATTAGTAATACGGATACACAAGAAAAACTCGATCATATCCGTATGGAGCTTATCGATCGTTTTGGTGTGCTACCTCAACAAGTGAAATATCTTTTTACTGTTCATCAGGTGCGTATAAAAGCAGAAAAATTAGGTATTACCAAGATTGATTTGAGTAAGCAGGGTGGCCAAATTGAATTTTCACCTGATACTCCTGTTCAAGCGATGAGTATTATCCAAATGATGCAAAAACATCCGACATTTTTTAGAATGGACGGTGGTCAACGTCTGAAAGTGATGGTTATGCTTGAGGAAAATGATAAAAGAATTCAGTTTATTAATGATCTTTTAGATGAGTTGATGAGAGGGCTCAACTGATCTAAGTTGGGCTTGAATCAATACTTGTTCATTGCTCAAAATGCACTGGCTGACAGTCAACCTTATAGGTTGATTTTTTAGCGATGCATTGCAATGAATGAGTGAGATTCAAATCAATGAAATACATATTTTTTTGTATCGAAACACATGACTAATAATACTCAGTCTAAAACTGTTGTGTTAGTATTAGCTATCCATTTAATTTTTGCGTCATTTATAAATATATGTTTAGTTTGCATCCACAACTTGCTCAAGATACTTTTTTTGTTGGCGACTTTCCACTTTCAACTTGTCGTTTAATGAATGACATGCAATTTCCATGGTTGATTTTGGTACCGCGTGTTCCTGGTGTAACTGAATTATATGAATTAAGCCAAGCAGACCAAGAACAATTTTTAAGAGAATCTAGCTGGTTATCTAGTCAATTATCTCGAGTTTTCCGTGCGGATAAAATGAACGTTGCAGCACTAGGAAATATGGTTCCTCAACTTCATTTTCATCATGTAGTTCGTTATCAGAATGATTCTGCATGGCCTAAGCCTGTTTGGGGTGCTTCACCTGCAGTTCCTTACAGTAATGATGTTTTAGCGCATATGCGTCAAACGCTCATGCTCGCGCTACGTGGTCAAGGTGACATGCCTTTCGATTGGCGTATGGAGTAAATACGTCAATTTCAAGGAAGAATAAAAATAATGTGAATTGAGGTAATAGCAATTGCCATTTGAACGAATGCTGGATAAAGAGCCACAGCAGTTTGAAGTACTCCTCAGGATGATGGGGTATGTGATGATCGCGATTCTTGTTGTGATCTATTATTTCACTTCACAAAACCAAAATTATCAGATTTTATACCCTCTATTTATTTTCTTGCTGATTCTATTGGCACCCCGAATTTCACACAGTATCCAATATCGTTATGGTAGTAAAACCAGACGTTTTGCGTTCTTTATTATTGATGTAGTTGTTGTAGCTACCGCCTTAGCAGCAGTGCATTTAAGTTTGTTGCCAACATTTGTTTTCCTGTTTGGATTGGTGTTTACCGCCGTTAATAATAAAATTTCGATGATGGTGAGTTCGATTGCAATTTTAGTTGCGATCATTGTTTTTTATATTTGTACAATTTTTATTTTTGGTTTTGAAGATTATTTCCAGCAAACTTCAATCGAATTGTCCGTAGTCTCGTGTATATGTGCGATTCTTTTTGTGAATTTTGCTAATTATTATCAGAATCGACGTGTAAAAAAATTAGATGTTCAACGTCAAACTTATTTTAAAGAAATGAATCGATATATTGAGTTATCGAATCAGTTAAGTCGCTATGCACCAATTCAATTGTGGCAATCAATCATGCGTGGTGAAACTGAAGCGAAACTTGAATATAAACGAAAAAAAATTACGATTTTTTTCTCTGATATTCAGGGATTTACTGAGCTTTCAGAGACTCTTATTCCAGATGACTTAGCTTTTGTTTTGAATGATTATCTGAGCCATATGACTGAAATTGCCAAGCAATATGGTGGAACAATTGACAAGTTTATGGGAGACGCGATTCTCATTTTCTTTGGAGATCCAGATTCGCAAGGGGTTGAGCAGGATGCCAAAAATTGCATCGATATGGCGATGGCAATGCGTCAACAAATGAAATTTTTGCGTGAACGCTGGGTGAAAATGGGATACTCAGCACTGCATATACGTATGGGCATTAGTACAGGTTATTGTCACGTTGGTAACTATGGCGCAGTTCATCGAATGGCATATACCATTGTTGGGCGGGATGCAAATTTAGCTGCAAGACTTCAAAATGCTGCAGAAATTGATGAAATTTTAATCTCGGATGAGACTTATAAGTTAGTTAAAAACTATTATCTTTGTGCACCTCAGGAACCTATAGAGCTGAAAGGGATTCATGGTTCAATTAAAAGTTGGCAGGTCATGGAAAAATATAGCACCAAGCAAACCCATCAACATTGGTTTGATTACGAGTACAAAGGGTTTCAACTGGTGCTGAATATGGAAGAAGTACAAAATTACGAATATGCTGAATTAATCGCAGTTTTAGAAAAAATGATTGAACGTATTAAACTTCAGCAGGATTTAACCAACTCTTCTGGTATTGTGAAGTTAAAACTATCTGATGAAGTAAAATATCTAAATTAGGATTTTATATCTACATAAATAAAAAGGTCACTTAAGTGACCTTTTTTATATGGTTTTACAAATGATTAATGATTTTCAGAAGCATGGTTAATCGTGTACTTCGGAATTTCAACTTCTAAATCATCATTTTCAATTTTTACTTGACAAGAAAGACGTGAATCAGGCTCTAAACCCCAAGCACGATCGAGTAAATCTGCTTCTACATCATTCATTTCTTCAAGACCGTCAAAACCTTTACGAACAATGACATGGCAGGTCGTACAAGCTGCAGACATATCACAAGCATGTTCAATTTTGATACCATTTTTTAGAAGGCTTTCGCAAAGATTGGCATTTTGCTCAACTTCAAACTCAGCACCTTCAGGGCAAATTTGCGCATGTGGAAGAACTTTAATACGTGGCATAAATTTTTACCTATGTTTAGTTTGAGTTTGACCAATCGTCAAGCTTAGTGCCTTTGAGAGCATGATCAATATGTTGATTCATTCGTTTTGCAGCAAATGCATCACTATGAACTTTTAACGCAGCAACAGCAGCTTCAATTGCTTCAATATCAGAAGTTTCAAGTTGTTGAGCCAAATGAGTTTGTGCAGAAATTAAGTCCTGAGCTTCCTGTTCAGTCAAGAGTTTAATATCAGCTTTAAGCGCTTGAGAAAGAGCTTCAAGTTCTCGTTGAGCTTCAACTTTAGTTTCATGTAAATGACGAAGGGCTTTATCTTCTGCTGCAAATTTAAAACCATCAACCAGTAGGCGCTCCATATCAGTATCAGATAAACCGTATGATGGTTTAATATCAATCTGAGCTGAGACGTTAGATGTTGTTTCACGAGCAGATACCGATAAGAGACCGTCAGCATCGACTTGATAAGTCACTTCAATGCGTGCTTGACCAGCAGTCATCGGTGGAATGCCGCGTAAAACAAAACGTCCGAGACTACGGCAATGTTCTACTAAATCGCGCTCACCTTGGACAACATGGATTAACATCGCAGTTTGACCATCTTGATACGTGGTGAACTCTTGACGACGAGCGACAGGAATTGCAGTATTGCGTGAAATTAATCGCTCTACTAATCCACCCATGGTTTCAATACCAAGTGATAATGGTGTTACATCAAGTAGTAAAGAACCATCGGTGCTATTACCAATTAATTGGTTGGCAGTAATTGCAGCACCAATTGCAACGACTTCATCTGGATTAATGGTACACAGGGGTTCTTGACTAAATACTTCTGCTACAGCTTTTTGTACCGCATAAGAGCGAGTAGAGCCACCAACTAAAACGACATTTTTAATATCGTCTAATTCCAATTTAGCATCACGTAATACTCGTTTGCACACTGAAATCGTTTTATCTAGAGCAACTTTAATGATGCTTTCAAACGTTGCACGATCCAATGTTAATTCGTTTTCTAAAAGCTGAAGATTAACTTGATCTTGGTCCGATAAAGCTTCTTTCGCTTTACGTGCTGCAACAAGGAAGTGTGCATACTCGTTATCATCTAAGGTCTCGATATTGAGCGATTTTTTAGCCCACTTGACGATAAGACGATCTAAATCATCACCTCCAAGTGCAGTGTGTCCACCTGTAGCGAGTACCTCAAATACACCCTGTGATAAACGTAGGATGGATACGTCGAAAGTACCACCACCTAAGTCATAAATCACATAGTTTTGATCTGTACTTAAATTTGTTGCTTGATCTAAACCATACGCTACAGCTGCTGCTGTAGGTTCGTTTAATAATCTCAGTACGTTTAAACCAGCGAGCTGTGCAGCGTCTCGTGTTGCTTGACGTTGTGCCTCATCAAAATAGGCAGGTACTGTAATGACAGCACCATTTATGTGATTTTTTAAACTTGCTTCAGCACGATCTTTTAGATTTTTTAGAATTTCAGCAGAAATTTCGACAGGTGTTTTACGACCTTGCGCTGTTTCAAAAGCAGGCATCTGATTGTCTTCACCCACCAATTGATATGGGTGTTGAAATTTAATATCAGCTTTTGAGCGTCCCATAAAACGTTTTACAGAGACAATAGTATTCTGTGGGTCACGAGTTATAAACGGTTTTGCGTCATTGCCGAGCACAGTAGAGTTTTCAGCATAATGTACGATAGAAGGAAGTAACACTTGACCTTGTTCATCGTTTAGAACTTTAGGTTTGCCAGAAAGCACAGTTGCTACAAGAGAGTGGGTCGTACCTAAATCAATACCAATAGCAATGCGATGTTCATGTGGCGCACTTGATTGTCCAGGTTCAGCAATTTGCAAGAGTGCCATGTGTTAAATCCCTTGAAAATAAAACAAAAAAATAAAATTAGAATTCGTCATCTAAGTCAAAATCTTCATCATCGAGAATACGATCTTCAGCTTGATGTATATCATTCATCACTTTTTGGAAGAAACGTAATTTTCGAACAGTATCGCGAGACTCAGCCCAATCTTCAGCTTCATAGTCTATTTTGAATTCGCGAACTAAACCATCAATCCATTGTTGCACTTCAGTTTTTAAAGATGAAAGTTGTTCAGAACTTTGAGCTTCATCTAACTGTTCACGAATTTCTAATGCAGATTGTAAAAATTCGAAATCATTGATGGATTGATCTAAATGATAGTCTTGTTTTTTGAGTGTAAGTAAATATCCAGCACGGCTGTCAACTTGAGATAAAACTTTATAAGCTTGATTGATTTCGCTAGATTTGATCAAGGCTTGGTCTTTATTTTCAGCTTTATCTGGATGATATTGTTGCTGCAATTTTAGAAAGTTCGCTTTCAAAGTTGCTAAATCAATATCGAGTGCTACAGGGAGATTAAACAACTCAAAATGATTCATGGATTGGAAATTCCAAAATAGTGAAAAATAAAAGTGGGCGCTGAATAGAATTAAAACAGTGCTGGGCACTGTTTTAATCAGGTAAAAAGAGAATGATTATCTTAAACAGTGAAAGATTCACCACAACCACATTCACCTTTTTTGTTTGGGTTGTTGAATTCAAAACCTTCGTTTAGACCATTTTTAACATAGTCCATTTCCATACCTTCTAGATAAACAAGGCTCTTCGGATCAACGAAAACTTTAACCCCAAACTGTTCAAAGACTTGATCATGTTCGTCAACTTCATCAACGAATTCGAGAACATAAGCCAATCCAGAACAACCTGAAGTTTTCACACCAACGCGAATACCTTCACCCTTACCGCGATTCAATAAATAATTGCTGATATGAGTTGCAGCATTTTCAGTTAAATTGATCATGAAAACTCCATTCAATCATCAAGCGCTAAATTAAGCTTTCGCTTTTTTGCTACGGTAGTCTTCTACAGCAGCTTTAATTGCATCTTCTGCAAGTACAGAGCAGTGTACTTTTACAGGAGGAAGCGCAAGTTCATTTGCAATATCAATATTCTTGATTTGCTGTGCTTGGTCTAAAGTTTTACCTTTTAGCCATTCAGTTACAAGTGAACTTGAAGCAATTGCAGAACCACATCCGTAAGTTTTGAAGCGAGCTTCTTCAATTACACCATTCTCATCCACTTGGATTTGAAGACGCATAACGTCACCACAAGCTGGTGCACCGACCATACCTGTACCTACGTTTTCTGCGTTTTTATCTAAAACACCAACATTACGAGGATTTTCGTAATGATCAATCACTTTTTCGCTATAAGCCATGATGCGTCTCCAAACCTCAGGGTCGGCTGATAATATTTAATATGGGTGCATCTTATTAAATTTCAATATTTAAGCTTAATAAGATGCATGTGTTTGGTTTAAATTAGTGTTCTGTCCATTCAACTTTCGACAGATCAATCCCTTCTTTGTACATATCCCAAAGTGGAGAAAGGTCACGTAATTTTTCTACAGCAGCTTTAGTTACTTCTAGCACATGATCAATATCTTCTTCAGTCGTATATTTACCAAAACTGAAGCGAATTGAACTGTGTGCTAACTCATCAGATAAGCCTAATGCACGAAGAACATAAGAAGGTTCTAATGTTGCAGAAGTACAAGCTGAACCAGATGAAACAGCAGCATCTTTAAGTGACATCATTAAAGATTCACCCTCAACGAAGTTAAAACTTACGTTTAAGTAGTTTGCTACGTTTTGAGTCGGATGACCATTTAAGAAAACTTGTTCAAGATCTTGTAGACCATTCCAAAGTTTGTCACGTAGAGTGCGTAAGCGAGTTTGTTCAGCAACTAGGTTTTTACCTGCAAGTTCAAATGCTTCACCCATACCAACGATTTGGTGAGTTGCAAGCGTACCAGAACGCATACCGCGCTCATGACCACCACCATGCATTTGAGCTTTAAGACGCACACGTGGACTACGACGTACGTAAAGTGCACCGATACCTTTAGGGCCATAAATTTTGTGAGCAGAGAAACTCATTAAATCAATTTTCATGGTTGATAAATCGATTTCAACTTTACCAGCAGCTTGAGCGGCATCTACGTGGAAATATGTCTTATTCGCACGAGTTAATTCACCAATAGCGGCAACATCAGTCACAGTACCAATTTCATTATTGACCATCATTAATGAAACAAGAATTGTATCTGGACGTAAAGCAGCTTGAACCATTTCAGGAGTAATTAGACCTGTTTGAGCTTCTGGTTCAAGATAGGTAATTTCAAAGCCTTCTTGTTCTAATTCACGGCAAGTATCTAAAATTGCTTTATGTTCAATTTTACTCGTAATGATGTGTTTGCCTTTTGAAGCGTAGAACTGTGCAACACCTTTCAGTGCAAGGTTGTCAGATTCTGTAGCGCCAGATGTCCAAACGATTTCGCGTGGATCTGCTTTTACAAGATTTGCAACTTGCTCACGAGCGTATTCAACTTTTTCTTCAGCTTGCCAACCATATGCGTGCGAACGTGATGCAGGGTTACCAAAAGTCCCATCGAATGTAAGGCATTCCATCATGCGCTCAGCAACTTGTGGGTCGACTGGAGTCGTTGCAGCATAATCAAGATAAATTGGACGTTTCATGTCAAATACCTGTAACCGATAAAAGGGCTGAATCTAATGGAGCTGTATTCTGGCGGATCGCAACAGTTTGAACGTTATCGCGAGCAACTAAATCAGCAAGAGAGATTTTAGCTAAGTAATCGGCAATGTGGAGGGAGAGTTCTTGCCATAAATCGTGAGTTAGACACATTGCGCCATTTTGGCAGTTACCTTTGTGGTCACAACGTGTTGCATCAACAGTTTCGTTTACAGCTTCAATAATTTCTAAGACCGTAATATCAGAAGCATTACGCGCTAAATGGTATCCACCATTAGCACCACGTACACTCGAAACCAAGCCATGACGCTTTAATTTAGCAAATAGTTGTTCTAAATAAGCCACAGAAATAGTTTGGCGAGTAGCAATTTCTGCCAAAGTAATGGTTTGTTCAGTCGGCTGCAAAGCTAGATCAAGTAATGCAGTCACTGCGTAGCGACCGCGAGTGGTTAAGCGCATGATTCGATACACGTGTAAAAGGCTAGATGATGAAATTTTATGAATTCCGACTAATTTAGTCAAGTATTTTTTCTAAAAACCAACTAAATTAATCGGAATTAAATATGGCGAGGATTCAAACAGATAAAACTTTATTATTTTAATAAATATTCAATAAATTATACACGATTAAAGCCACAAATAGAACCGAAACTATCCCGAATGCAATGTTGATACGTTTTTGGTTGGATTGCATGCGACGAATACGATTTTTATATTGTTTTACCTCTACTTGAAGTGTATTGATTTTAGATCTTTGTAAGTCAATTTTTTCAAGTAATGGTGCAATGCGTTTTCTCGAAGCCTTTGTATCTTGGTCTTCAGAAGCTGTTGTTAACCAATTTTTCCAATCTGAAAGTAATTTCGGTGTTGAGAGATGCAATGCTAAATCTCTGAATTCGTCTTTAAGGGTTTGATCACCTTCAATACGCATTTTTTTCAAACTTCTGCGGTTTGCGAACCCGAAAATTTGAATGATATCGACTAAAGTACTACTTACCTTGAGGTCAGGTTCTTTTTCTGGCGCTTGAAGGTCAAATAAGATGCCTTTATCCGTAAATTGGATATAAAAGTCAAAATAGGGGATATAGCTATTCATTTTAATTGTAATTTGTTGTTCTACAAATTTTTTTGCTTGAAGGCGAACAACACGGTCATGTTTTAAGACGAAAGAATAGAATGTCTCTAAAACTAACATAACAATGTTAAGCAACAAACGGGTATGACCTTGTTGTTGTTGCGATTCACTCATAAAAAAATCCTATTCAAATTTAATAAATCTAAAAAGTTCTATTAACACAAACTTAAATTAAGTCTAAGATTACATCATTTATCATTGCTTTGTAGAACAGTTTTGAACAAGGTTCAATAGCGATATTTGATATTATCAATGTATTTTATGCACGAATAGTCAGTTTAGAGGCTAAAATATACAGGAGTGTAACGGTGGATCAAGATGTAAATAACAATAAAGAACAGGAATTAATGGACAACTCACAACCTGCAAACTCACGTAAAACAAAGCATCAACGTAAGTCCACACTTGATTTTCGTAAATATACTAAACAAATTTGGCTTGCTGGTTTAGGTGCTTTTTCTCGCGCAGAGGAAGAAGGTAATAAAATGTTTGACTCTTTAGTCAAAGTTGGTGAAGAGCTTGAATCAAAAACGGTTGAATTTACAGATCAAACAGTAAACAAAGTTGCGGAAAAAACTAAAGAGTCTGTTACGGATAAAAAAGATAAGGTCGAAAAACTTTTAGATCATGGGGTGAGTACTTCGCTTAATCGTATTGGGCTCGTCTCAACTAAAGATGTACAACATCTTGAGAATATGATTTTAGATATTCACCAGAAATTAGATGTGCTCATTGCTGAAAATCAAGCTTTACGAGCCAAACTCGAAAAAAAATGATGGATTTAGAGATAAAACTGTATTTTTGGTATTTTTTGTCGCTTATTTTGATCAAAACAGGTCGAGCAGTATTGCGTTTCCCCCCAAAGCATTGCTATAAAGTCGTCATGGCCTTTTAAAATACAAGCCTTGGATTTTAAACAAACGATATAAGAGGACGTAATCTTCATGAATAAATCAGAATTGATTGATGCGATTGCAGAGAAAGGGGGATTGTCTAAGACTGATGCTGGTAAGGCATTGGACGCGACTATTGCTTCTATTGGCGAAGCGCTGAAAAAAGGTGACTCTGTTACTTTAGTAGGATTTGGTACTTTCAGCGTTAAAGATCGTGCTGCACGCACTGGTCGTAACCCGAAAACTGGCGAAGAATTACAAATTAAAGCAAGCAAAGTTCCTAGCTTTAAAGCTGGTAAAGGTTTAAAAGATTCTGTAGCTTAATTCTTATTAAGTCCAAAACGCGCCGACTTGGCGCGTTTTTTATTAAAAAGAAAATTTATGGCTTCATCTGATATATTCGGTTTGGATTATCAGTTAGAATCGCTTTGAAATAAAATATTGGAATACCTATGGAATCGTTTCGTAAACTCATTAAAGGGTGGCTCGGCAAAGTCCTTCTAGTATTATTTTTGACACCATTGGCATTGGTCGGTATTGAAGGCTATTTCGGTGGTGGAAACAAAGATGGGATTGCTAAAACCGTTAATGATTTAGAAATTTCTAATAAAGAGCTAGAAGTTCAAACGAAGAATTATAAAGATCAATTCTTACAAATGGTTCAAGGTGATGAATCACTTCTGAATCAATCGTATATTGAACAAATGGCTCTAGATAGTTTAATTGATCGTGCTTTATTGGTTCAGCAGGCTGAAAAGTTAGGCATCAGTTTAAGTGATGCTCAGATTGAACAAATGATTGCTCAACAGCCAAGTCTGCAGGTTGATGGTAAATTTTCACAACAAGCTTATGAAAACTATCTTCGATCAATTAATATGACGAGCCAGGGTCTAATCCAAAATTTAAGACAAGATCATGCGCTTCAAATGTTAGTTTCAAGCATTCGTGATAATTCTTTGGTAAGCCAAAGTGATATTCAGCAAATCGCAAATCTACAAGGTGAGCAACGTACGTTATTTATGTCATCTGTAAAATTGGATGATTACAAAACGTCTGTAAAAATAACTGATGCTGAAGTCGCTGCTTATTATGAAAAACATAAAGTGCTGTTTAAGCAACCTGCCTCAGTTGATCTTGATTATGTATTGGTAACGCCTGCTATGGTAGCAAATGCCACAACAACTGTTACAGATGCAGAATTAAAACAAGCTTATGATCAATATGTAACTCAACAAAATAAAAATGCCAAAGTTGAAGT
Organism: Acinetobacter sp. DSM 11652; assembly: GCF_900109815.1. NCBI lineage: Bacteria > Pseudomonadati > Pseudomonadota > Gammaproteobacteria > Moraxellales > Moraxellaceae > Acinetobacter > Acinetobacter sp. DSM 11652. The sequence goes on along the minus strand of NZ_FOBK01000002.1, from coordinate 96,457 downwards.
CCAACATATTTTGATTACAACAGATAATCGTACTGCGCTTGAGGCTGAAAAAATAGCCAATGATGTCTATGCAAAAATTCAATCAGGATTATCTTTTGCAGAGGCTGCTCAACAGTATTCTGAAGATTCTAGTTCCAAAGATAATGCGGGTCGAGTTGATGGTTATGAAGCCGGTGTATTCGGTGATGCTTTTGATAATGCAGTTCAAGCTTCAAAAGGTACGATTTCTAAGCCAGTAAAAACCGATTTTGGTGTACATATTATTCAAGCTAAAGCTGCTCAAGTGAATGTTGCTAGTTTTGAGTCTGAAAAAGCACGTCTTGAAGCTGATTTATTAAAATCTAAAAATGCCAATGCTTATTCTGATCTAGTAAATGGTTTGAATGAGCTCGTTGTAAGTAGCGATGCTTTAGATGTAGTCCCTCAGGAATTAAAATCGGCTAAATTGGTTACTGCGAATAATGTAACTCTTGCCACTCAAAATACAGTCCTAGCGGATCCTGCTGTAAAAGCTAAGATCTTTAGTCAAGATGTAAAAAATGGTGATCGTAATGCGACCAGCAATATACAATTGGCGAATGGTGATACAGTTTGGTTGAAAGTTCGTGAATACCGTGAAGCTGGTGTTCAACCTTTATCAGTAGCCAAAGCGAAGGTTAAAGAAAAGCTGTTGAATCAAAAGGCATATGAAGCTGCTCAAGCAAAAGTTGCTGCAATGTTAAAGGATTTTAAAACACTACCTTCACAGCAGGTTTTAACTAAGCATCAGCAATCTTTCGTAAATGCAGGTGTGTTTACTCGTTCTCAAGGTCTTAAACGAGAAATTGAACGTGCTGCATTTAGTGTGCCTGAACCTAAAGCAGGAATGTGGTCTGTGACTACAGCTCAATTACCAAATGAAATGGTAATTATCGGTGTGGCTGAGGTAAAAAAACCATCTATGGATTCGATTTCGGCTGAAGAAAAACAGCAGCTTGCACAGCTTTATCAAAACTATCGTGGTACACAATTACTTAAAGATTACACTGAGTATTTAAAGTCAGTTGCAAAAATTAAGTAACTCACCAGTAATTCTATCTTCATAAAAAAAGCACTTCGGTGCTTTTTTTATTTTGCTATGATTTATTTAATTCGATTAATTCAAATAAGTATTCCGATACTGGCTTGGACTGCATAGATAATGTTTTTTGAAGGCTTGACTAAATGCAGTCTCTGATGAATAACCAACTTTGTGCGCGATTTGTTGGATTGAAAGCTGGCTCAAGCGTAAAAGTTGACTGGCTAATCTTAAACGGTGTTTCTGTAAGTATGCTAATGGTGTTTCATTCACCATATTTTGAAATAAATGAGCGAATTTTGAACGCGACATAAAGCAAGTTTCTGCCAATGATTCTACAGTCCAGTTTCGTTCTGGTTGGCTGTGAATCGCTGAAAATGCAGGGCTCAATTCTGGGTGAGTAAGTGCATTTAACCAGTTATTCTGATCTGTAAGCGTGGAAATGTAATCTCTCACGCATTCGATTAACATAATACTCACCACGTGATCCATAATCTTATGGCGACCAGGTCGGTTCATCTTGGTTTCATCAGCCACGAAATAAAGCCCGATCCTTAACCACTCCGGCTCTCTAGCATTCAGTGCATTGTTTAAATGGATATAAGTGGGTAAGGCTTGAATCAATGGTCCACCCATAATACTGTCCATGTTAGATCGTATACTGAAGATGAGAGATTTCTCAGATTTATCATCTTCGTCACCGAGGATAATTTCATCATCTCTTAAACCTTTAAATAAATGATCTATTTGAGTAATGTTGACTAATGTTTGTTCTTGATGGCTATAGGCTTGATGTGACATTCCAGAAGGAATAATTGCCATATCTCCAGCTTTTAAGTGTAGCTGTTCGCCATTTTGAAATTTAAAAAAGGCTTCACCGTATAATAAAATATAGGTAATCATGGCTGTTTGATGACTTAACTCAAAAGCCCATTTACCTTGTGCTTGAAGGTAGAGATATTCCGTATTTTTGAGGTGAATATCTTCAAAAACTTGACTGAGGGCATCCATGTTTTTCGTATATTCCCTATACGCTTACAATTGCTGAATCTTAACATGTGTAAAGATTTCTATAATGTATTTTAGCTTCAAAATCGTTGTGGAAATACGACTCAATAGCTTTTTTGGACGATTACGACTGTATTTGAAATTTGAAATGAACAAAGATAAAAATAAGAAATAGAAAAGGAAAATTGCAAGTGAATGCAAAGGTAAAAGTTGAAGAGTTATTGAGTCAGAACCCGATAGCGCAAGGCTTACAACTGGATAAGAAGCGTTACTTATGGTTGCTTAGTCCAGCACTACCTGTATTAGGGATGGGCTTTTTGGCTGGATATCAATACGGACCTAAAGCAACTAAAAAATTGTTTGCATTAGGTGGACCTTTATTATTACACGTAATTATTCCCACCATTGATGCTTTGGTCGGTACTGATGAGAATAATCCGAGTGATGAGCAGATCAAAAAATTAGTCAGTGATCCTTACTATGATCGTATAGTAAAAATGTTTGTTCCTTTACAATATGCAGCCAATTTTTTTGCTGGATACGTGGTCTCTCGTAAAGAAACCCCATTGTTGGATCAGTTGTTGATTGGTTGTACTATGGGGTTGATCAACGGTATTGGTGTGAATACTGCCCATGAACTATGCCATCGACCGAAGCGTGCAGATCATTATTGGTCACACGTGACACTAGCACCACTTGGATACAATCATTTCCGTATTGAGCACCCATATGGGCATCATAAGCGCGCAGCTACTCCAGAAGATCCAGCGACTTCTAAAATGGGTGAGACCTTTTACGAGTTTCTTCCAAGAACCATTAGCGGTGGCTTGAAGTCAGCAATACAGATTGAAAAACATCGATTAAATCGTAAGGGTGAGTCGTTCTTTTCACTGAAAAATGAGTTATTTCACGGCGCAGCCATTAGTGCAACTTTTCACGCAACGATGCTAAAACTGTATGGTAAGAAAATTTTACCATTCTTAGCCATACAGTCACTTTACGGTGTGACTTTATTTGAAATGGTCAACTATCTTGAGCACTACGGTTTATTGCGAGAAAAGAAAGAAGATGGAAGTTATTCGCGTACTATGCCTGAACATAGTTGGAATAATAATAACATCACAACCAATCTATTCTTATACCAGTTGCAGCGCCATTCGGATCATCATGCTTATCCGACACGACCATTCCAAGCATTGAGAAACTTTGAAGAAGCGCCAGTGTTGCCAAGTGGATATGCGACGATGTTGATCCCAGTTTTAATACCTAAGTTATGGTTTAAAATTATGGATAAGCGCGTATTTGACCATTATGGTGGCGATTTAAATAAAGCCAATATTCATCCAAAACGACGAGCAAAAATTTTTAAAAAATTTGGTGTTATTGATAAATTATTGGGCTAACACTCAAAAATAAAAAAACCGACCATGGGTCGGTTTTTTTATAATACTTTTAACATGCGTATTTCGCATGCATCACTATGTCCAGTATTTCCTAATGGGTGTTGTAGATGTTGAAAACCTAATTTTTCATATAATTTTACAGCCTGCCAGAGAGATGCTGTGGTTTCGAGATAAATTTGCGTGTAACTCTGATCTCGTGCAAATTGGATACATTTTTCTAGAATTTGTTTTGCAAAACCCAAACCTCGTATTGAGGGCATAAAATACATTTTTTGTATCTCTAGGGTGTTTTCGTGGCCCAGCAAAGGTGCAATGCCCCCACCACCAAAGACCTCGTGTTGGTCATTGCTAATAACCCAATATATGGAGTGAGGTTTTGTATAAACGTCATAGAGTTGATCTAGAATTGGATCTGCTACTGCGAAGCCTGATTCAGCAGCGAGAGCAAACTCCACTGAGACTTCACGAATGATTTTTGCAATATGGGGATTATCTTGGGGTTGAATAGTTCGAATAAAGTACATAATCGATGAAACTTAGTAAATCTTCACAGAGTGTATCTAAGTTTCATCGGAGTTGAGTTTAATTCAACGTGATTTATTTCAATTCGCTTGATGATTTTCCAAGTTCACGGCGCGCAACAATAAGCTGTTGAATTTGTTGTGTACCCTCGAAGATATCTAGTATTTTGGAGTCACGCGCCCATTTTTCCAACAACTCATCTTCGGTATAGCCTACACTTGCAGCAAGTTCGACACACTTCAATGTAATTTCATTACAAATTCGTCCAGCTTTCGCTTTTGCAATTGAAGCTTCACGCGAGTTAGGCTTTTTATTGTCAGCCATCCATGCAGCTTTTAGGGTTAATAAACGAGCAGCTTCCCATTCTGCTTCCATACGATAAATCTGAGCTGCAATATTTGAGGATTGAAGGTAGGGGGTGGCATATTCAGCATCTAGTTGGTCTTTAAAAATTTCCTTGATACGCTCTAAAGACGCTTTAGAGCACCCAACTGCCATTGCAGCCACAAGAGGGCGTGTATTATCAAAAGTTTCCATGACGCCAGCGAAACCTTTTGCAACATCGATTTCAGCATTGCCTAATAAATTTGCAGCAGGGACACGACAATCGATAAAGCGAATGACAGCAGTATCTGAAGCTTTAATTCCGAGTTTATGTTCAAGACGTTCAACGGTCATGCCAGGCGTGCCTTTAGGAACAACAAATGATTTGATTGCTGCACGCCCAAGTTTTTTATCGAGTGTTGCCCAAACCACGACTGAATCAGCTCGTTCACCAGAAGTGACGAAAATTTTCTCGCCATTTAAAATATAATCATCACCATCTTTAGTCGCTGTGGTGCGTATTGCTGCAGAATCAGATCCACAGCCTGGCTCGGTAATTGCCATCGCAGCCCAAGTTCCTTTGAAGCGTTCAAGTTGCTCTTCATTGGCTACAGCAGCAATTGCAGAGTTACCTAATCCTTGGCGAGGCATGGTAAGTAATAAACCAGTATCGCCATAACACATCTCAATTACACCCAAAGCAGTAGACATGTTCACGCCATTTTTGTTGCCTTGAGTCGTATCTCCACGTTTATTGACGGCAGCGCCAGCATTCATGCCATCGCCACCTTCATTCATACCATCCAATAGGGATGCTAACATGTCGAGTTCTTTGGGATAAGCATGTTCAGCTTTATCATATTTGCGTGAAATAGGGCGAAGCACGTTTAACGCTGTCTGATGAGCTTGATCAACAAGCATTTTAAATTTTTTCGGATTTTCTAAATTCATCATCTTTGTCCTTAAATTTTTATTATTTGATTAAGCATGTAAACCAGAATGCATAATGGCAGTAGCACGCAAATCCCGATACCAACGTTCAACTGGATGTTCTTTGGTAAAGCCATGTCCACCTAAGAGTTGTACGCCATCAGTGCCAATTTTCATTGATTTTTCTGCACACAAAATTCGTGCTAAGTATGCTTCACGATGGAAACTTAAACCTGATTCTGCGCGACTTGCAGCATTCAAAACCAACATTTTCATAGCATCAATTTCAATAGCCATATCCGCGATCATAAATGCAACACTTTGACGGTGGGATATTGGTTCACCAAATGCAGTGCGTTCATTGGCATATTGAATGCAATATTGTTTAACCGCTTGGCATGTACCCACTGCCATTGCACACCACATTAAATTGCCCAGATCAATGAACGCTGAATAATCAAAATCTTGCTCATTTAGTTTAAATGCTGGTGTGTTGTTAAATTTTAGGCTCACAGATTGGGTTGCTTTCAGCCCCATTGCTGGATTTGCTTTATATGAAATCGTTTCATTTCGCTCAACAATGAAAACCTGAGCTGTTCCATCTAAATCTGCGGAAACCAATAAAAGATCTGCCTGCTCACCTAGAATAACGATAGTTTTTTCACCATTAATGACAAAATGATCGCCTTGGCGTGTCGCTTTTGTTTTTAATTGGAAAGGGTTGAAAGCAGGTGTATTTTCCTGAACAGCAAAAGTTGCAAATAGATCATCTTGTTCGCTAAATGCCGACAAATACTTATTTTGAATCTCTGCTGAACCCCACTGTGTAATTGCATTAATGACTGAGAACGTGGAGAGTAATGTAGCTGTTAATGAGAAGTCACCTTGTGCAAGTTGCTCTGCGATCAGCACATTTGTAACCACATTCTTTTCTGAAGCAACGCCGCCGTATTGTTCAGGCAATGCATAATAATTGACACCTAAATCTTTAAATTGAGCCCATAAGTTTTCTGGAAAAGTAGCTTGGTGGTCGGCTGTATGTGCTAGGGGGTAGAGAACTTCATGAGCAAATTGTTGCATCGCATCAACAGTCATCTGTTGTTCTTCAGAAAGGCTGAGATCAAATAACCCTTTTTGCTGATTGGATAGACGTTGAGTCGGAGTATTGGATTTTTGTTTAAAAATTTTCTGTGTAGAGCCCAAGGTTTTAAATCCAGCCTTAGAACCTTGATAAAGCGAGCGTTCGATAATTTTTCTTAGTTTTAATTGATCGATTAAATCACTGCCTGCGAGCTTAGTGATCAAGGCTAAGCCTAAACCTTGCGCTTTGTTTGCGATATCATTCATTGTTGTAAATTCCCTGATGGTTTTTTTATACAACAAGATCGTGACATGTGTTTAGTGAAATGACTATGTCGAAAATGACTAGCTTAAAAGACTTTTTTGACCAAACAGATAAATGGTAATTGAATAGGTATTCTAATGAAATTTAAGATATATTCTTTTTGGTAATTAAATTTTTTATTTAATAAATTGACCATAGTGACACGATAGATCACTATGGTCTTTGTTCCTTAAACATATGATTGGATCATTTTGCGCACATTTGTTTTTGCTTCGATCACAGTCATGAATGTATATGCACCTATGAACTTACGACTGATGAACATAAATTCTTTCGGTGGAACTGAAAAATAGCGCGATGCCATCGACTTGGATGCTCGTTGCATCACACGGCTATGCAGTTGGCTTTGTTTCCAATCATAGCGCTGCTGTTCATCCATAATGCCTGTTGGTAGGTCTGGATTATTGCTATAAGTACTAAAAGCTTCAGTAGCTAGAAGGAACACTTTTGCCATGTCAGGTTTAATGCTTAATGGCATTGCATCGAAAAACTCATAACCTGTCATAGCATTGACCATGGCTTGAGCATCATGATGATAGCCCGCGGTAATTAAATTACGAGCTACCTTGAGGAGTTGATCATCAAATTGACGGATCGCACCGAAGTCTAAAAGAATGATTTTATCTTCAATTTGCGCGCCGTCACCTAAGCGTACTAGGTAGTTACCAAAGTTAGGATCAGTCTGCATCTCGCCCCATTCAAACACTTCACGAACGGCAATTTCAAGCGATGCTTCACCTAATTTGTTGCGACGCTCCTGAGGGAGTGAAAGCATGACTGGGCTATTAATCGGAACACCACGCTCAAAAGTCATACAAAGCACTTGATCTGTACAATATTGATCAATAATTTGTGGAACAACATAACGCGGATCATCTTTTAAACGCGCTCTAAAACGACGTGTTGTTTCAGCTTCAATTTTGTAATTTACTTCACGGTGCATCATTTCGCGAACCTCATCAAACCATTGATCAAATTCACGAGTTTGAGGAACCATGCGTGTAAGTTTGAGCATGTTCTTAAACAAGCTCATATCTGAGTCAATTGCGCTTGCTACACCTGGATATTGAACTTTGAGCACCAATTCAAGACCATCAGACTTACGTGTTGCACGGTGAACCTGTGCTAATGATGCGGTGCCTAAAGGCTCATGATCAATGGTGAGATCATCGAGTTTAGAGCCAAGTTGGTTGCGCAGTTGCTCATGGATCGCAGGCCACGCGAGGGCAACGGTCTGATTATTTAAAGTGTTTAAAGCTTGCGTGATCTCTTCAGGTAGAAAATGCTCACCATATAACGCCATCATTTGACCAATTTTGACGATAGAGCCTTTTAATTTACCGATTTCAGCAACAAGATAGTCAGCTTGTTCTTTCATCGCTTGTTTACGTTTTTTTTCTTTTTCTTCTTCGCTTGAAAAAATAGAACTCGCACTTGAAGCAGCCCAGCGTGTGCCAGCCAGTAGAGAAGCTTTCGCAATCGAAAGACGGCGATCCATTGAAGAAGTTTTTAATTGTTTAAGCTTTTCATTCTGATCTGACATGAAGTTTAGGTCCTTTAAGCGAATCGCGCAGAGAAATCATTGTATTGAATATTACATGTTATGAACGTATTAAAATAGTTCAAGTATTTCAATATCAGGTGTATAAATGGTCAATTTATTCAAACTTAAATAGCCTAAGCATTTTTAAAGTCGATATTTAACTGGGAGTTGAACTCGAGCCGACAGAGACACGCGATACTCTGAAATGAATAATTTCATTAAGTTGACAACAGTTTCATGAATAAATCCAAGGGCATATGCTTTGATAATAATGACGCTAGGTAAGCTGAAGACAAAATATTTAACATCATCCGAACTTGGATTTTCAAAAATTTGATGATCCATCAAAAATTGCTTAAGAAATTGTTTTTCTGTTGTGACACGAGGGGAAGAATCATCACTCCAGTAATTTTGACGCATTGCCATTAAATTATTGTGTTTATAACTCATACTTTAACTTTTGAAATTCACTTTAACTTTTATTAGTTTGAGTCTAAATTTTCTTTTTCAAGTCTGGTGAACTTTTCGAGAGACGAAAAAAAGCGGGCAAAGCCCGCTTTTTTTAACAGTTAATTAAACTGCTACGATGTCAACAGCATTAGGACCTTTAGGACCTTGAGTTACGCTGAATTCAACTTGTTGGCCTTCAGCCAAAGTTTTGAAGCCTGAACCTTTGATTTCGCTGAAGTGAGCAAAAACGTCAGGACCGTTTTCTTGTTGGATGAAACCGAAACCTTTAGTTTCGTTGAACCATTTAACTGTACCTTTAACAGTATTAGACATAATAGGAATCCTAATAAAACTTTAATGTTATGAGTTTGAACTCAATGATGTAACTTGGAAAAAAAATGAAACTTAAAATCTGAAACCAAACGTAGGATTATGACTAACACTGCGAAATAAAAGATTTAATGAAACAACATAAATTTTCTAGTTGGCTTCGAGTATACACGATTATTTTCAATATCGTTAGTTTTAATCAACTTTCTCGCTATTTTAAAACTTGAATGAGTAGACCTTATTCAATAGATAATTCTAACTATTCAAATTTTCAATACAAATTTGCCGAATAACACGGATAGAACTTTTTATTAATAGGACAAAACAAGGTATCATAGACCGTTTTTAAAAATTCGACCTTGGAGACGCCTTAAGTGGATCGACCGACTATTAGCCCTGAACATCTACAGGAAGCCGCTGAAAACTTAACAACTATTCGAGATTTTATTCGTTTTGGAGTTACAGCATTACGTCAATACGATGCACACTTAGGTCAAGGTACTGAAGATTATTTTGCTGAAAGTTCTGCTTTAGTTTTACAAACTCTGTCACTGGACTGGAATGCCGATGCTGAGATTTTAGACTCAAAATTGCTGCCAAGCGAAGTTGCGGAATTCTTGAGCTTACTCGAACGTCGTATCAATGACCGTGTTCCTACTTCATATTTATTAAATCTTGCTTATTTCTTTGGTAAACCATTTTATGTAGATGAGCGTGTACTGATTCCACGCTCACCAATCGTTGAGCTGATTGAAAATCGTTTTGCACCTTATTGTTTGACTGAAAATGGTGAAATGGGTGAAGCGGTCAATAATTTGCCAGTAAATCCAAATCCTAAAACTCCACAGCGTATTTTGGATATGTGTACTGGCTCTGGTTGTATCGCAATTGCTTTGGCATATGCATTCCCTGATTCTGAAGTCGATGCTACTGATATTTCAAAAGAAGCCCTTGAGGTTGCTCAAATCAACTGTGAGCATCACAATAAACAGTATCAAGTCGCTTTATTGGAATCTGATCTTTTCGCTAAAATACCTGCTGAAAATCAATACGATTTAATTATTTCTAATCCGCCGTATGTCGATGCTGAAGATATGGCAGATTTACCAGATGAGTTTCATCACGAGCCAGAATTGGCATTGGCAGCGGGTCAAGATGGTTTGGATCTTGTGCGTAAAATGCTGGCTCAAGCCGCAGACTATTTAACTGAAGATGGTTTAATCGTCATTGAAGTGGGCAACTCAGAATGGGCGATGAAGCAAAACTTTAATACTGTTGATTTCTACTGGTTGCAATTCCAACGTGGTGGATCAGGTATTTTTGCACTGACTGCAGCACAATGCCGTCAATATCGTGATTTATTCATTCAATCTGTTCAAGTTTAAAGGAGTTGTTGAGCATGGCTGGCAATAGTATTGGACAATTGTTCCGTGTAACAACTTGTGGTGAATCTCACGGTGTTGGTTTGATGGCGATTGTAGATGGAGTTCCACCAGGTCTAAAGTTATCAGCTGAGGACTTACAAATAGACTTAGATCGTCGTAAACCAGGTACCTCTAAATTTGCAACACAACGCAAAGAACCAGATGAAGTTGAAATTATTTCAGGTGTGTTCGAAGGTAAAACCACTGGGACATCCATTGGTCTTTTAATTCGTAATACAGACCAAAAATCTAAAGATTACGGTAATATCGCACAAACTTTCCGTCCAGGTCATGCAGACTATACTTATACACAAAAGTATGGTTTCCGTGATTACCGTGGTGGTGGTCGCTCAAGCGCACGTGAAACAGCGATGCGTGTTGCAGCGGGTGCAATTGCTAAAAAATTCTTATTTGAAAAATTTGGTATTGAAATCCGAGGGCATGTAACACAAATCGGAACTGAAAAAACAGCAAAATTAGATTGGAATGAAGTGCCGAATAATCCATTCTTTTGTGGTGATGTTGATGCCGTACCACGCTTTGAAGCACTTGTGACATCATTGCGTGAAAAAGGAACAAGCTGTGGAGCACGACTTGAAATTATTGCTTCTAAAGTACCCGTAGGCTGGGGAGAACCTGTTTTCGACCGTTTAGATGCTGATATCGCTCATGCGATGATGTCAATTAATGCGGTTAAAGGTGTAGAGATTGGTGATGGTTTTGGCGTGGCTGAACAATTTGGTCATGAAACACGTGATGAACTGACAACTGATGGCTTCTTAGCGAATCACGCTGGTGGTATATTAGGTGGTATCTCAAGTGGTCAAGATATTCGTGTATCAATTGCACTAAAACCTACTGCTTCTATTACCACACCAGGCAAAACGATTACCATTAATCGTGAAGATACGGATGTTCTTACTAAAGGTCGTCACGATCCTTGTGTGGGTGTTCGTGCGACACCAATCGCTGAAGCGATGCTTGCAATCGTGTTAATGGATCACTTTATGCGTCATCGTGCCCAAAATGCCGACGTTGTTGCGCCATTTGAGCCAATTTAACCAAAGTAAAAAAGCGTATGATGTAAAAAGCCAGATGATTGATCTGGCTTTTTAATATAATTTTAAAATTGCAATTGAACGTTTTATGGGGAATTCAATTGAAAATAAGGATATTGGTTGGGGCGATGGTCTTATGCGGATTATCGTATAGTTATGCGAATGGCTTAACACAATCTCAGTTTGATATTGAAGTGAAGTCAATTTATAACGAAATTGAAGCGAGTCAAATTCGATTACATCAATCGGTCGATAGTAAGCAGAATATTTCGTTGATCATTCAAAGAGCTTGTGAATATGCAGATGCATTAAATGCTTTAGAGCGAATAGCACAAAAGAATATTCATATGGCTAAAGCAAAAGAAGAAGCATTATTTGCAAAAAAAATGAGAAATTCTTTTGAGTTATCATTCCAAGATTTAGGAACAAGTTATCAAAAAAGTTGTAAGCCTTAAAAAAAGCCAGTTCAACGAACTGGCTTTTTAGTGAATAATTCATTTATTCGATAGTTTGACCTGTATAACCTTTGATAAATGTTAAGTAAGCAGAAGACTTCTGACCGTCAGCTTGCAGGATGGGACGAGTCACTTCGCCGTTAGCTGTCACGATTTTTAGATCAATTTGTTTTGCGTCTCTAAATGAGTTTAAAAAACTTACAGGAACGACAATAAAATTAGATGAATTCGTTACACCAGCTGCAGTTGCATATTGGGTTGGTTGAATTGTTGAATAGACATAAGGCTGACCATCAACAATAAAGTTCAATTGTTTTATATCGTGCTGTATAGTGTCATTTACATCTGCAGTTATTTTAAAACCATTACGCTTTTCATCATTCCAACGGAGTGCAAGCTCAGGGCAAATTTCATCAGTAGCACAGATGAGAGGTCCTTTGGTTACAACACGTTCTGGATAACTTCCTGCACAACCTGTTAATGCAACCAATGCTGAAATAAGCGCTAGTTTGATTTTCATGATTTTACCTATTGTCTTGTTTATTATAACTGTGTACACAATTTGTTAAATCTAACGAAAAATTCTAAAAAATGAAATGCCTAGCAGTCTAATAACACGTTGCAGTTTTGTATCGATGATTAAAAAAAGACCCATAGTGGGTCTTTTTTTACTTTTGCTTAAATTGTTGGTAGCCACTTTTAAATGTTTGATAGGCAAATGATGCATGCCCATCTTTTAAAATGCTATGCGTAATAGCACCTTGATCTGTCACTACAGCAATATCGATAGATTTAGACTGATCAAACATAACGACAAAATTCATTGGTACATCAATGTAATTTGAAGAGTTAATGAGATCGGAATTGTTGACTGATCGTGTATTGGTTTGAGTTAAAGTTGTGTAAGGATAAGTTTGACCATCTAGCGTGAAAATCACTTGCTTGATATCAAAAGATTTTCGATCAAATAGATTGGTATGTACTCTAAATAAATTATTGCTCTGCTGTTTCCAATCAAATGTTAACTCAGTACATGGTTTTGATGGTTCACAAATCACCTGACCACGTGTTTCAATTCGCTTGGCATTTTCTGAAGGTTTAAAATCAATAACATTAGATGCATAAGCTTTTGCAGAACTTGCATTTGGTTTATTGGATACAACGATACACCCACTCAGTGAAAGAGCAGTAAGAATAGATATAAATTGAACTTTCATTATTATCAACCAGTTAAATAGATGTTGTTTTTGTATATGCTAAATTTAGCATACAATCCATATAAATGTTAACCAGTTATCAAAAAATATATTTATTGTCGTGTTTTGCTATTTTTCTTTTTGTGATGCTTGTCAGGTTGCTTGAATTAAGTTTAAAGGTGGTAAAAAATAATTGATTGAGTCCTTTATGGTCAAACGTTTCTATTTTTGATTGAACACTTTTCAAAAGGTGATATAACTAAAAATAAAGCGTTAATAAAAGAGTATGAAATGAAAACGACTGTGAAATATGTGGTGCTGAAGAGCAAAGACTATCAATTGGGCACTCCATTGTTTGAAGAAACCATCGAGGCAGACTATGCGTATTTCGATTCAATTCCATCAGTCATTCAGTACCAGAATCATGAGTTTAAAGTGAAGTCAAAAGAACTTAATCGAAAGCAAATATTTGATGACTTTGAAGAATCACAAACAATCTTAGTTAAAGTCATCGCACTGAATTAATTTAAAGGCAGCTTTGAGCTGCCTTTCTTATTCTCATCACTATTCATTATCTATTTTATAATATAGTTCTATTCGAAATTAGGCACGGTTCAATATGCACCAAACATTCCCAATCCAAAGTAGGTTAGGTGGATTCTACTTTTTCTACTATGCGATTGTCGGTACCTTCATGCCGTATTGGAGTCTATATCTGCAAGATCAGGAATTTAGCTTTTTAGAGATAGGGTGGCTTAGTGCAATTGCAATCATGACACGTTTTTTTGCGCCGTTTATTTGGGGGTTGGTGGCGGATAAAACGGGTAAAAGAATGCTATTGGTGCGAATCGCAACATGGATGGAAGCGAGTATATGGTTCCTCATTTTTATTATACCTAATAATTTTCAATCAATTGCTTTGTTAATGTTGATCTTCAGCTTTTTTCAAAATGCGATACTTGCTCAATTTGAAGGCGTTACATTATTTTGGTTAGGCGAAAAACGAAATGAACTTTATGGCAAAGTGAGAAAATGGGGATCGATTGGGTTTATTGTTGGTGTTTTCTTTATTGGTCTAATTCTTGAAATCATCGATATTCAGTATCTCCCGATTTTATTACTGAGTATTTCATTTCTAGCGTTCTTATGGTCATTTACAGTAAAAGAACCGAAGGGCGCACCAAAAGCCCAAAAAACACTTGAATCCATTATTCCAGTTTTAAAACAACCAGTTGTGAAAGCAATTTTCTTAATTGAGTTCATTATGTTGTTTGCTCAAGCACCATTCTATAGTTTTTATAGCAATTACTTACAGTCATCTGGATTTAGTACCACAGCAACAGGATTTCTTTGGTCAACAGGTGTTATTGCTGAAATCATGATGTTTGCCTATGCATCATTTTTTTTTAATCGTTTTACATGGCGTCAGTTGGTTGCGATCTGTTTATGGATGACTGGACTTAGGTTTTTGATTGTTGGTTTATTTCCTGAAAGTTTTGTTCTCCAATTTCTCTCCCAGACAATGCATGCATTCAGTTTCGGTTTATTTCACTTATTGGCGATGCGCATTATTTTTGAGTACTTTTCTGCTGGGCAGCAGGGTAGAGCTCAAGCTTTGTATAGTACGATGTGGGGCTTGGGTGTGGCATCTGGAAGCGTATTGGCAGGACAATATTGGGAGTTGATTTCTGGCAGCTATATTTTTATCATTGCAGGAGCTTCAACGTTGATTGGTTTCATATTTTTATCCGCTTTACCAAATTTCAAGCCCACTGAAGCAAGATAGTGACTTATGATGTTTGAGTAAATAGTAATTGCGGATCCACGCATAATCTATTTCGTCCTTCAGATTTCGCTTGATAAAGGGCAACATCTGCACGATTAATCAATTGTTGGAATGGGGTGCCAGACGGAAGTTGTTGATAACTTAAACCTATGCTTACACTAATATTGAGATGTTGATTTTGCCTGATCATAATCGGTGTTTCTGCCACGCGGTCGCATATACGCTGTGCGATTTTAATGCAGGCTGGTAGGTTACTATCTTTAATTAAGATGGCAAATTCTTCACCGCCAACTCTACCGAATAAATCATTTGATCTAATTTGAGATCTGACGATATTGCTAAAGTCTTTGAGAACAATATCACCTATTTCATGTCCATATTGATCATTAATTTTTTTAAAGTGGTCAATATCGAGTAGTAGAATAGACACGCTGTGAATATTGGATTTCGCCTCCCTATGAGTTGAGTCTATCGTCTTTTCGCTTTCTTCATAAAAATATCGGCGATTCATAGTCGTTGTTAAACTGTCATGGTTCGCTAAATATAATATTTGGTGATATAGCTTTTGGCGATTCAAACTAATAATTGATAATGTTAGTGGGCCTAAAGCCAGCATGAAAAGACCGATGCGAACAGACAGTGTTGTCGAAATAAATGCCTCTGGAGATTCTGTTAGATAATATGCACTTAAGCTGTTGTATAAGAACATACATACAAAGCAGTTGATGATTGCAACCAACAATAAATTGTAGGTTAATGCTGCCCAGATGAGTGCTCCGATCGGGAACATGATGGCGCCAGGGCCAATAAAAAAGTGAGTTAGAATTACAGATACAACGACAAATATGAAGGGTAAGACAAAGGGCAAACTTAAACGTTGATTTTTTTGATTTACAAAATATTGTTGAACTGTAGTTTTGTTTGGTAATGCGAGAACAATAGGTAAAAAAGCGACAAAGTTAAGAATTTCACCACTCCACCACATGCCAAAATCAACCCAAATACGGCTGAGTTCCATAAAGCTGTTAGGAACATAAGGGATGGTTAAAATCGCAAAGGTTGGGCTCGCTAGGCACCCGCCAAAAGCACTAATTAAAAATAAGTAAACAAATGTAAGACCTTTATTGAATTCTTGATAATTGATTTTTAATCGGTTCAGTAGGTATAAGGTCACTAATGGGTTTAGCAAGTTAGCAAGAGTTAACAACCAAGTAAGTTGTAAAGTGTTGCCAGTACCTAGGTCTGCAAGCATATACCCAGAAAAGGCCCCAAGCCAGCCACCAAGATTATTGAGATAACTAAATCTTAAAAAAAGACCAAGTAGTACGGCATTTGCAGGCCAGAAAATTGCAAGAAATGAGAGAGGTCGACCAAGTATTCCAGCCAAAGCACAAAGTGTAATGATCAGCATGACAATCAAAAAAGATTGTGCATTGTTTTTAATCAGCTCTGTTCGTATCCATATGGTCATACTTAACGTATATTCCCTTGCATAAAATCTTATATTTTTAAGCTTTCTGTGAGGTATAGAATGAATATTATTCTGATAAGAATATATTTTTGCACTAATAAATCAATAGATCGCATTAAACTGCTGATGATTTAAAGTTCATCAATAGGGAATTCATTTTCTTATATAAAATTGTTCTTATCACGTTAATTCTATGAGTTTTCTTGCTGAAATGTGCTAATTTAGTTCTAAACGTTGACCTATAGATGTTGTATGAAAAAAACAGTTTTTTTTGCACCTTTACTTTTATTAATGACGTCTTTTTCTTCTGCCGATCAAAATGTCCAAGCGCAAGCTAAAGGTGCTGATTTACAACAGCCTGAAAATAATATTCGAATCAACATGCGCCCAGAAATTTTAGGTTTATGGGGAATGGAAATTCCAAATAATAAAAAATGTGTTGAGTATTATAATTTCCGTGGTAACAATGAGGTGGTCGTGAATAGTGCTAAAGAGTGGTCGGTCGGTTTATTTGAGTATCAACCATCTCAAGACAGCTCTTCGGGCTTGTTGCCTACCTTGGTCATGCAAGTCAATTATGAGAACAACGAAAAAGACTGCTCTGGTAATCAAGTAGATCAGGCAGGAGATTTGTCTCAATATTTTGTAAAATGGGACAATCCGAATCAAATCAATTTCTGTGCATCTGAAAAGGGTGGACAATGTTTTGCAAAGCTTAATCGTATATTGCCTTAAGCTAAAATCTTTGCAGTCTATTCTTCAATAATAAAAAAGCCTCTTGAAAAAGAGGCTTTTTTATTCATCTTGTAAAGCTGTAATTACTCAGCTTCGCTATGTCCTTGTACCTGTTTCAACAAATGTTTCTCTAAGTAGTGAATATCCATAGCCTGTTCTGCAAAGTTCTTATCTTCAAGGATGAGATCTTTGTGTAGCGGAATATTGGTTTTGATTCCAGTTAAGATCATTTCATCTAAGGCTTGTTTCATACGAGCCAAAGCGGTTTCGCGATCTTTACCATGTGCGATTAATTTAGCAATCATCGAATCATAGTAAGGTGGAATGCTATAACCTGGATAGATATGAGAATCTAAACGGATGCCTGCACCACCTGGTGTGTAGAATTGCTCGATTTTACCTGGTGATGGAAGGAAGGTGGTTGGATCTTCTGCATTAATACGGCATTCAATTGCATGACCGTGTACTTTGATTTGATCTTGTTCTAGATTTAAACCAAGACCAGCGGCTACACGAAGCTGTTGTTCAATAATATCGACACCCGTTACCATTTCAGTCACAGGATGTTCTACTTGAACACGTGTATTCATCTCAATAAAGAAGAACTCACCATCTTCAAATAAGAATTCGAACGTGCCTGCGCCACGATACTGCATTAATTCGCATGCTTTTACGCAAGCTGCTAAAATTTCAGCACGAGCTTCTTCTGGAAGGTTCGGAGCAGGAGCTTCCTCAAGAACTTTTTGATGACGACGTTGTAATGAACAGTCACGATCATATAAATGTACGGCGTGACCATTACCATCGCCAATCACCTGTACTTCAACATGGCGTGGCTTTTGAAGGAAACGTTCCATGTAAACCGTATCATCACCGAACCACATTTCAGCATCACGTTGAGCTGCTTGTACAGACTCCAACAGTGTATCAACACGTTCAACAATTCGCATACCGCGACCGCCACCACCAGCAGCAGCTTTAACGATAAGTGGGAAGCCAATCTCTTTTGCTTCGGCCAAGGCATTGTTTGGTGTTACAGCATGAGCTGAACCTGGAACGGTTGGTACACCAGCTTTACGCATCGCCATAATCGCTGACACTTTATTCCCCATAAGGCGAATATGTTCAGGACGTGGACCAATAAAGATAAAACCAGAACTTTCTACAATCTCAGCAAATTCAGCATTTTCTGATAAAAAGCCATAACCTGGATGAATTGCATCTGCACCAGTCACTTCCGCTGCTGTAATAATTGCAGGAATATTTAGATAACTTTCGCTACTTGCACCAGGACCAATACAAACGGCTTCATCAACAAAGCGTAAATGCATGAGATCTTTATCGGCATCCGAGTAGATACCGACTGTTTTAATACCGAGTGTTTTGCAAGCACGTGTAATACGCAGTGCAATTTCACCTCGGTTGGCAATGAGAACTTTTTGCAACATACCAACCCCCAACGATTACGCGCGGTAGCGGAATAAAGGTTGACCGAATTGGATTACATCACCATTTTTAACTAAAATTTCTTCAATCACACCACTTTGAGTTGCCTCAATTGGGTTCATGATTTTCATTGCTTCAATAATTCCAAGCGTTTCGCCTGCTGAAACAGTTTGTCCTACATTTACAAATGGTGCTTCGCCTGGACTTGGTGCAGCATAGAACACGCCAACCATTGGTGAGGTTTCAACAGCACCACGAGAAGCTGGTTTCACAACTGGAGCTTCTGGCACAGCAGATTGTATTGGTGCAACACCAGCGGCTACGATAGGATTACGACGCGCTAAAGCAATGGATTGATCACCTTCTTTTACTTCAATAGATTGAAGATCCGATTCAATCATTAAGTCGATGAGCTTTTTAATTTTGCGAATATCCATGAATTCGTATTCCTAAGGTTAAAGATGTGTAGAAGTTTGAATTTTTTGCACGGCATGAGTTAATGCAAATGAATAACCCTGTGCGCCTAGTCCACAAATGACACCGACAGCTTTATCTGAGAGATAAGAGTGGTGTCTAAATGCTTCACGTGCGTGAACATTTGAAAGGTGAACTTCAATAAATGGGATCGCAACACCTAATAGGGCATCACGTACTGCTACTGAGGTGTGGGTCAGTGCAGCAGGATTGATGATGATAAATTTTATACCATCAATTTGGGCTTGATGAATTCGGTCGACAATGGCACCTTCCCAATTGCTTTGGAAGGTTTCAAGTTGAATTGAACTTTCTTGAGCTTGCTGTATGAGTTGATGATTGATATCGTCTAAAGTTAAATGTCCGTAAACTTCAGGTTCTCGCTTTCCTAGCAAATTTAAATTTGGTCCATGTATGACCAAAATGGTCGAACTCATGAAGACAGCTCCAATATGAAAGTTGCAATATAACCTTGCAAGATGTCTGCAAAGTTTGCATATTATGGCATGTTTTTAAGCTTTTTCATTTATATTTTGTTTCAAAAATAGCAAAAAAACAATGTCGTCAATGAGCTGTATTTTGAGAACTTTGCAGTCAATTGGCAATGTTAAAAAATTACATTTTTCTTTTAATTCTTCGAGTCTGCTATTTTAAACCGAATTGACCAAAAGTATTCATTTGTTTTGTGTAACCGCCATATGTGAGTCATCAATAGTCAGCATTTCTGACCATGAGGTGGTATAGCGTGGAGAGTGGTGCAATTGCTTCATTTTCCATTGTTGTTGATTGGTATGATAGCCCACTTGAATACAATGCTTTCCAAAGCGGTTTTTCATAGCGCCAAGTGTTGTCATGAGTGAATCTCGCTGCTGGATTAAATCATGAGGCTGCCAAAGGTCATGTGTATGTGTTTTTTTAGCACTCAAAGCAGAAAACATGACGGAAACTTTTACATAACGTATATTTTCTTTAAATAAAACATCAATTTGCTGTTGTGCTGCATGGGTCAGGATTAATAAATCATCCGTCGGATATTCCAAACCAATTACATGAGAATGTGATTTCTTGAATGGTTTTACTGGAATTTTTTCATAAAGAGACACATGGACACAGGCGTATAATTGTTCTTGCTTGGTTAAACGCTCATGAGCCCGACTTAAATGAAAAATCATGGCTTGCTTGATTAATGCTTTATCCTTTAATGCTGATGCAAAACTTCGTGATGCTAAGATTCGTTTAGACGGTAAATCAGGATCTTCTAGTGAAATACAGGACTGACCTTTTAGCTCACGAATGGTACGCCCCATGAGCACTGAAAACTGCTTCATCAAATAGTGTTCATTGGCAAAAGTTAAGTCATAGCAATTATAAATACCGTAACTTTCAAGTTGTTTACTAATTTTTCGACCTACGCCCCAAATTTCCGATACTGAGGTTTCTATAAGTAATTGATCAAAACTGCATGGATCCAAATCCAATAAAGAACACACTCGGTTAAAACCAGAACGTTTTTTGGCAAAGTGATTGGCGAGTTTAGCTTGTGTTTTACTGTAACCAATCCCGATACAACAAGGTAAACCGATCCATTGTTGAATACGGTCGACTAATTCTCGACAAAATTTTTCTAAATCAAAAAGACTTTGATAATGTGTTAGGCGAATAAAACATTCATCAATTGAATAGGGCTCTAGATCTGAATCTGCATGAAAGTGTTGCTCTAAAATAGTGAAAAAGCGACTAGACATATCGCCGTAGAGGGCATAGTTGCTTGAAAATACTTTAACACCAGCCTTAAGCATATCTTTTTCAATTTCATACCATGGCACGGCCATGCCAATATTGAGAGCTTTCGCTTCCTCACTACGAGATACGACACAACCATCGTTATTACTTAAAACAACGACCGGTTGACCATTTAAACTTGGATTAAATACACGCTCACAACTGACATAGCAGTTATTAATATCAATGAGCGCAAAAATCTCTTGATGATAAATATTTTGCATAGGAGTAGGGTGAACTGCTTAGATCAATTTATTTCAGTTTTTTTAAAATACAAGTCACTACACCCCAGACCATGATTTGTTCTTCGCTACGAGGATAGATGTCAGGGTAGTCTGGATTCTCGGCTTTTAACCATAAAAGGATCGTTCCATCATTTTGTTTTTCTAACATTAATCTTTTTACTGTGAATTCATTATTAATCAACGCCAAGACGATATCACCATGTTCTGCATTCAAACTCCGGTCAATCAAGATTTGATCACCAACTTCAATCCCTGCATTTTTCATTGATAACGAATTTACGCGTAGTATAAAAGTAGAAGCTACGTTGTGAACCAAGTATTCATTTAGATCAATATGTCCTTCTACATAATCTTGTGCTGGGGAAGGGAAGCCTGCTGCCACAGATTCAATAGGATAGGCGATTTTTAAACGTGTTCTAAATTGGATCGGTGAAATTTCAATTTGTTGATTGAAATCATCTTCAGGTCGTATTTTTAACCATTCTTTAATTTGAATCACTTTTGATTCAGGAACACGCATTACTACTGTTTTTTCTGAAAACTGTGATTTTCGACCTGCATTGACACGTTTACCACCATGTTGAGAAGCGGTATTTGTTGCTGAAATATTCGAATTGCTGCTCATATGAAATTCCCCCATTTAATCTTGAATATGTAACAAAATCAAAATAGCAAAAAAAACATTGTAAAAACAGATTGTTTCGTCGGATTGATTGTGCTTATACGACACTATGCTTAAAATTAGGTCTGAATTTATGATGAAAATGGAATCATCCATGTTGCAAGATTTTATTGAAGAGCAAAAATTAGTCTGTGAGGAGTTTGATTCTGCTTACATCAAAGTGAATGAAGATGATGTTGTTGCTGTGGCTAAGCATACTTTAGATCAAGAGCCAATCGTCGGTTTGCGTAATAAGCCTGAACCTGGTGAGAAAGTGGCATGGTTTATTTATGGCGGTGAATTAGGCGAGGGCGAAGATTTTTTTGAGACGATGACGGTGAAAGAGCTTGAAGAAATTTTACCCGACGCAATTCCATTTCTTGCATTGGAAACAGGTTTCCGTTTTATGATTGATCGAGATGATTATGAGGATGTTTGGAAAGCTGAGCCTGATTTAGGAATCTAATGCGCATGTTATGGGTGAGGTTGATTTTTGTAGGTTTAAGTTTTTTTGTATCACAACAGGTTGTAGCGAATGATTTGATTGATGCACAACAGATGGTGTATCAGCAAAAACTAGATCATGAAATGCAGCTGATCGAACAAACCAAGCAGATTTTAGATGATGAACACAGTACAGCCACAGCGATGGAGCAACAACTTGCTTTATGCGGAAGGTTAAAGGCCTATCAAAACATTGTTGGTTTAGCAGACCAGTTCATTCAAGTTGAACAAGCACATGTAATGAAACGTATTGCGCAATTTTATTTAAATCAGCAATCTACGAGTTTTCAACAATCGGGCATGACAATTGATGATTGGTGTAGCGCAAACTAGCAAATTTGTCAGATATTGATATGAATTTGGACTGAATTGATAACTCGAACTTTATTATAATTTTTTGCGTTGAGTTGACGTATTCCAATTTCCCTGATTGACACGCGACATCTTAACCATCATTAGTCTAGGTGATGTCTAAACCCGCTGCATAGCGGGTTTTTTAATGTCTATTTCACTGATTAATTCATTTTTAAAGCTACGAACTGACTCGATATGCTATGTAAATCAAAAAGTAGTTTTGGTTTACAGACAATTGGCAGGCTTTGGTATTCCGGCTAATCGACTTAGATGGCGAGCAACTAGGCCTGTTTTAAACTTTTCTTGCAATACTGCATTATCAATGTCAGCGCTGACGTGTTTCATTAAAAATTTGATTAAGGGACGAGTTGCAGGAGAATGACCAAATTGAGCGTAGAACTGACGCACCGCATGCAATACTTCGAAATGCCAAGCTGTTAGCTCAAGCTCGAGCGTATTCGCGAGTACTTGCGCTACATTTTCATTCCAAATGGTATAGTCAACTAAATGACCATCTTGATCGAGTTCAAGGGATAATTCAGTGGTCATGGTAAAACCTAAGTCAATAAATTTGTTTTATTTAAGGCTAATACAGCGTGTAAAGCCCAGAATGATATCTGCAAAAGTGGTGTAATCAATCACTTCAATTTGAAAATACTCGCCGTTCAATAGATGCGAAGGTAATAACTCAGCATCTCGATCTAAAACGTAGACCTTGTTTTGAATCGTAAGTACAGATGGTGTAAACAATGCCAACACCGCATCCCCCATAAGCACTAAAGCATCATTGGTATCCAGTGTTTTTTGAACCTGTTGAATACAATGTTCAGTATTTGCAAATTGAGATTGTATTAAATAAAGCGTTTTATCGGTCATATGAGTTACCAATACAGTACATGGTCAAAGCTTTGAATTAACTCTTTATTAAATTCAATAAATTTAATTTCATGCGTAGTATGTTGAACAAAGGGATTATCTTGTTGATTGGATTCAACCAAAATAGGGCTTAGATCATAAAACTCAAAGCTATCGACGAGGTTGGAAGCCAGTTTAAACGCATGTTTAATGGGTTCGAAGCTTAATTCGGAACGGAGTAAACTTAAGGCTGCGCCTTGCAATAAAACTTTTACTTCAGCGCCAAAAGTTGCTAAAACCATGGTTGCAGAAAGGCTCTCATGAACTTGTAGCGAGTTGAGATTTGATTGGGTTAATATAACCAGTACAGATTTCACACAATTTACCTTTCAATTGCAACAATCAATGAAAAATGAATAATTTAGAATTGAACTAGACGTGCTGAAGATGAGACAGCATCTGCCAATTCACCGAGTCCTACCAGCTGAAAACCTTCAGCCAGATTATGGGACTCAATGTGATGGCGTTGAGCATTTTCAGCATCAGTGATTCCACGTGCTAGGGCAGCACTTACGCAAACAGGAAGTTTGATATTTAATTTTTGCCACTCTTGTGTGAGACTTCTTTGATCATCTGGCGACCACTGTAAGTTGTTTGCAACTTGAACGCCGTCTTGATAAAAGAAAACTCGAAAAATTTCGCCTTTCGCTTGCAATGATTGTGCGAGTCCTAATGCATGCCAAGCATGGATTGAGCTAGGTGCCGAGGTAATTAGTAATAACGTACTCATTTAAAACTTCGCATAGGGTGATCAAACTGAAAATAGCTTGTTCAGGCTTTTAAACAAAAAGGTAGTATACAATGATTTTAGTGACAGGTGGATTAGGCTTTATAGGTTCACACGTTGTTTTAAGCTTATTGGCACATGGTCAAGAAGTTGTCATTGTAGATAATCTTGCCAATGCGAATTTACAAACGCTTGAACGTCTTGAATACATTTCTGGGATGTATGTACCTTTTGTAAAGCTAGATGTTAGAAATACGCCTGCTCTGAATAAAGTTTTTGAGCAGTACTCAATCCGTGCTGTTATACATACTGCAGGATTTAAGTCTTTAGAGGAGTCTCGCTTAAAACCGCTTGAATATTATAATGATAATGTCAGTTGCATTATGAGTCTGATGCGTGCAATGCAACGAACTGGTGTACGAACATTATTGCATCTTTCAAGTATGGCGGTTTATGGCACTTCGAGTTTGAATTTAAATGAAGAACATCCTCTCAATTTTGCCAATCCAAACCCTTATATTAAATCCCAGCAAATGATCGAAGAGATCATCCGTGATACCTCTAAAACGGACGAAGAATGGAGTATTGCGATCCTGAGACTAGCAAATGTAGCTGGTGCTTTTGAACATGGAGTTTTGGGTGAAGTGGTTGCCCCTTTACCTAAAAATATTTTGCCTTTGGTGTTACAAATCGCAGCCATGCAGCGCGATTCCATTCAATTACAACAGAATGCCAAGACAAAAGACCAAACGGTTGAACGAAGTTTTGTGCATGTCATTGATGTGTGCGAGGCAGTCATTGCAACTTTAAAGTGGTTATTTAATCAAAGATCAACGTGCGAAGCATTTGATATCGCAGGTCAGCCAACTTCAATTCAAAACTTGATTAATACGGTAGAAAAAGTGACTGAAACAAAAATTCGAATTGAGGAAACTGATTATGTTTTCCAAGAATTAGATCAAATTGGTTCGAATAGTTTAAAAGCATTTGAATTATTGAAATGGAAAGCACATCGATCACTAGAACAAATGATTGAAGATCAATGGCGATACTATCAAAGCACCTTTAATAATTAAAATGATAATCATTTACATTTATGGTTTTTTTGATTAGCATCAAATCAACGGTGGATGAATCCGAATCAAACATGATTCTTCCAAGGAATAGCGAAATATTTGAGGCTGATATGCAAACACGTATAGAACACGACACGATGGGTGATGTAGAAGTACCAAGTGATGCGATGTGGGGGGCTCAAACCCAGCGCAGTTTGCAAAATTTCAAAATTGGTGGTGAGCGACTTCCTCGTGCGATGATCCGTGGTATGGGGCTGGTCAAAAAAGCTGCTGCACTTACTAATGCTGAGTTAAATCAGATTCCTGCTGAATTGGCGAATTATATTGTGGGTGCTGCAGAAGAAGTGATTACGGGGCAATGGGACAGTCAATTTCCATTAGTGGTATGGCAAACAGGTTCTGGTACTCAAAGTAATATGAACTGTAATGAAGTCATTGCAAATATTGCGAATCAAAAACTGGGTAATCCGCTTGGAGCACAAAAACCCGTTCATCCAAATGATCATGTTAATCGAGCTCAATCTACAAATGATTCGTTTCCAACAGCGATTCATGTCGCTGCTAGTTTACAGATTAATGAGTTACTGATTCCAGCAGTTCAAGCTTTACGTGAAACTTTACATCAGAAGTCTAAAGAATTTTCAAATATCGTTAAGATTGGGCGTACACATTTACAAGATGCAACGCCGTTAACTTTAGGCCAGGAATTCAGTGGTTATGTATCCCAACTCGATCATGGATTAAAGCGTCTAGAGCAAGCTTTAGAAGGGTTATATGAATTGCCATTAGGAGGTACAGCTGTAGGGACAGGTCTAAATGCTCATCCTGATTATGCTATAAATGCAGCAAAGAAATTGGCTGAGCTTACGGGTTTACCTTTCGTGACTGCACCAAATAAATTTGAAGCACTAGCTGGACGTGATGCTGCAGTATTTGCTTCTGGCGCACTGAAAACACTTGCTGCGAGTTTAAATAAGATTGCCAATGATATTCGTTGGTTAGCGAGTGGTCCTCGTTGTGGTTTTGGGGAGATTCGTATTCCTGAAAATGAACCAGGTTCGAGTATTATGCCAGGTAAGGTGAATCCTACTCAAAGTGAAGCTATGACGATGGTTGTTGCGCAGGTTTTGGGTAATGACACGACGATTAATATCGCTGGTGCTTCAGGTAATTTTGAATTAAACGTTTTTATGCCGGTTATTGCTTATAATTTACTGCAATCAATTCAGCTGCTAGGTGATGCATGTAATAGCTTTAATGAGCATTGTGCTGTGGGGATTGAGCCGAACCAAGATAAGATTGATTATTTCTTGCATAACTCGTTGATGTTAGTGACTGCATTGAATCCTGTGATTGGTTATGAAAACGCGGCAAAAGTTGCTAAGACAGCATATAAGGAAGGTAAAACACTTAAACAAGTTGCTGTAGAGCTGAATTTAGTCACAGCTGAGCAGTTTGATGAAGTCGTTGTACCTGAGAATATGGTTTCACCTAATGTGAAGTGATTTTGATTTGGTGAATTTTATGATTTGAAAGTTGATAACATATATTGACAAGCAACTGTCTTTAATATATTGACCAATTATTCATTTCAGAATACTATTTATATAACGACCTTTCATACGTCACTTAAGGCTTTTACAAAGGAGACAATCATGAATAATTATAAAGCTCGTCTAATCCTTGAAGAAGGCTATGGATTAGGTTGAGACTCATTTAAATTTGTGTAATAAAGCATCCATTAGGGTGCTTTATTTTTGAGTAAAATAAAATTGAATTACTTTTATACTTATCTTTTGATTATTCCATATGTCACTGTAATTGCTTATTTTTATATTTATCGTAGAGATAATTTCTTTATTAAGATTAGAAGTAGTAATCAACTCCTTCTCATCTTAATTTTATTAGGTATCACGTTTGTAGAAATATTAATTTGGAAAAGTTTTTTTGAAGATTATAAATTTCTAAATTTTGATATAGAAAATACAGATGGGCAGTTTAAAACGACAGCATTAGTTACGGTTTTAGCAGCTATAGCTGCCGTTTTTGGTTGGATTTTTACTTCAAGGGTGCAAATTATAAACACTATAAGAAGTCATTCAGTACAAGTATTGATGAATAGTAGGAATTCTACTGCGTATATTGCTAAGGTTGATATTGCAACCAAAATAAGAAGGAATTTGGGGAAGGATCAAAACGTAGAGTCGAAAGATAAAGTGCAATTGACTAGAGAAAAATTTAATTCATTGGAAGATGAGGAAAAATCGGCTGTAACATATTTATTAAATTTTTTGGAATTTGTAGCAATTGGAATCAGACATAACAACTTAGATGAAGAATTAGTAAAAAGTAGTTTCAAATCAATACTTAAAGCTAATTACAACCTCTTCCAACCTGTAATTGAATATTTAAGAGAGATTGATAGTCCTAAAATTTACAATCAACTCGAAATTTTGCATAAAAGGTGGGAAGAGAACAAAGAACCAGAATGTATCAATTGTAAGCAAGGTATTGATGATGAAGTTCAGAATAGAAAGAAACATAAATTTAATAATCTTCGGAACATTACATTAACAATTTTAACGGGCTCAGGGTGGCTAATAATGATAGCTATCATGAGATTAATAGAGAAATTAACGAAATATTCGACGGAGGAAGATTTATTATGCGATAACTGTAAAACATTAAAAAAATAAGTAAAAACTTCATCACATAGTCATGTAATTATTATGAGATTGATTAACTCGTCACAATTGTTAAAATACACATTGCTTTTAATTGCTGTTGTATCAAAGTTCTTATCTTAGACTTAAGACAGCCAATCTACGGAAATTTTCAATGCTCGATATATATTTAACAGATGTTCAAAAAAATGTTCAATTTCAAGATTATCCAGGTGAACATCCTGTTAAATTTATTCTTAACTTTAAAAAAATCTTCCCAAGTATCATGGAATTACTACTTCCTGTTCTGCCTAAAGATGAAAATCTAGAAGACATGACGTGGGAATCAACAACAAAAGATTTTGAAACGTTCAAACTCCTACTGACAGGTTGGGGTGTTATTGAACTGCGTCTAAATGCCATTACACAATTCAAAAATCGTGAATTTGCAGATCAGCTAGTAAAAACTGCTCAACAAAAAAGAGCAAAGTTTTCTAAAGAACAACCTAAGCTCAGTACGGTAGATTTAGACTATTTGTTCATGCATGAAGTTCATACGGCGATTGATGCTGAATTAGTAGAGTTAGGTGAAAAATTCTATTTGCCAACCTTACGCTCCCTATGGAAAAACCAAGTATCGGCTCAGGTTCTTGAGGCTAAATTTTAAGCTTACATATGCCAAGAAAAGCCCTCTATCATGGAGGGCTTTTTACTATTGGGTAAAAAAAATACGAATAAAATCAAATCTTCGAATTAGGGTTCAAAATGGATAGATGTTGGTCTGATAAATGCTTAATGTAACACTACAACATATTTGATTTGTTGAATATTTAATCTTTGGTTAAGTATTTCTAATGAATTAAAGGTCAGAGTATCGTATTTCCCCGAGGAAATACCAAGGATTTCAGAAAATGTCGAATCAATTTTTAGATTTAATTCAAAAACGCCGTACGATTTATGCTTTAGGAAAAGCAGTTGAACAATCTCCTGAGTACTTAACAGATCTTATTCAGAATGCGATTAAACAAAGCCCATCATCTTTTAACTCTCAATCTTCACGTGCGGTGATTTTATTTAACGCTGAACATGAAAAGTTTTGGGGCTTTGTGAAAGAGAAGCTAAAGTCATATGCGAAGGACGAGGCGAGTGCAGCAAAAACTTCTGCAAAAATGGATAGCTTTGCTGCAGGCGTAGGCACTGTATTATTTTTCGAAGAAATGGATACGATCACTGACTTACAAGAGAAATATCCTTCGTATGCGGAAAACTTTCCAATTTGGGCGGAACATTCAACAGCAATGGCACAATTTGCGGTTTGGACAGCTTTGCATACAGAAGGTTTAGGTGCAAACCTTCAACATTATAATCCGATTGTAGATGATCAAGTCCAAACTGAATGGGCTATACCAGCTTCGTGGAAACTACGCGCACAATTGGTATTTGGATCTAAAGAAGGAGAGGCTTTCGATAAAGGCTATATTGACGACGCCGCACGTTTTAAAATGTTTAAATAAAATTTGGAAAAGCACTCATTGGAGTGCTTTTTTTAAACCCATAAATAGCCTAAGCAATATTCATATTTCGAAATTTTTTCCCATGTAATACATAATATAAGACAATGCAAAATAAAGTACCAATAGCACTATATAAATAGAGTTGTTGGTAACTGATCAAATCTAAAGCTAAACCTAAGAAATAAGGACCGAATCCTAAACCTGCATCTAAAAAGATAAAGTAAGTTGAGGTTGCAAATCCCATCCGTTCCAAACTAGTACTTTTTACTGCTATTGTTTGGCAAATTGATTGGATATTACCGTATCCTAAACCTAATAATCCTGCGCAAATCAACAAAAGACCCGAACTGTTAGCTTGGCTCAACAAGAAGAATGCAAGTGCCATAATGAGAAAGGCAGGATACATAATTATATTTTCGCCCTTCTTATCCATCAGTGGTCCCGTAATAGGACGAGAGAGCAGAATCGTCAACGCATAAATGAGAAAGAAAAATGATGCTGCTTCAACCAGATCAATTTCTTTGGCATAAAAATTAATAAACGATAGAACACCTGAATAGAAGAGGGAGCTTACCAACATGATCAGAGCAATGGGTAAGGCGCTCTTTTCAATATATTGAGATAGAAAACTATTTTGAGTATGGGCCTGATCAGGTATAGACGAAACCTGATGCAATTGAGGAACTTGAATAAATAATGCTGTAATTAAACATAAAACTGCAAGGATTGAAGATAGGGCAAAAATAATGTTGTAACTGACATGAAGCATTAGCCAGATTGCCAAAAATGGTCCAATTGCAGTTCCTAAAGTACTACTCATACTGTAGTAACCTATACCTTCACCACGACGGGTTGCGGGAATAATTTGAGCGATAATTGTGCCAAATACGGTGGAGGCAACCCCCATCATAAAGCCATGCAAGAATCGAACGATTAATAAAGTTCCAACCTCTAAATGGAGAAAATAAAAGCCTGAAAATATGAGAAATCCAGTGAGTCCGACCAGCATGGTGACTTTAGAACCGAATTTAACGAGGAATTTAGCCACCAATAAACGACCAATCAGTGTACCCACAATAAAAAGTCCTGATACTAAACCAGCCTGCGCCGTCGTCGCTCCAAGTTCTGCTATCGAAAATCCCACAATGACAATGACGAGAAGATAAAAAGTCAGTACCAATTGAAAGTTAATTAAACTGACCAGAATAAAGTTACGTGTCCAAAGAGGCTGATTAACTTGATTTGAGGAAGTACTCATAACTCCTCCACGATATTTAAGCTTTTATAATGCTCTAAAATAGACAAAAACAGTTGAAGTGTCTCAGCACTTTGAGCAATGTCTTCAGGATTTACTTGATTCAAAAACTGTTGTTCAAATTGATCAATCTGAATTGTACAAATTTGATAAAGATCTCTACCTTTTTCGGTTAATTGAATTAATTTTTGGCGTTTATCAGATGATTCTAAAAACTGAATAACATCTAATTTATGTAAAGTATTAATGCGTTTTGCAATTGATGGTTTAGAAACATTGAGTTCATGAGCCAAATCAATTGAAGTGATGGAGTCATGATCATAGATATGATAAATCAACTGCCACATTGAATAGTTCAGTTGGTATTGAGCCAAGATATCATTTAAACGGTCACTAAAGAGTCGCGCACTTCGCAGCAATACGACACGGAATTTGGGAGAGTTTTGCATATAGTTAACCAAGCTAACTAGTTTGTTGGCTTGAATTTACGCTCAATAATTAGACGAATCAAGCGTAATGCACTTATTGATAATCAGGGTACTGAAAATATTAGTTTTTTTGTTTTCTAAAAGTACTTGGTCGAATAGGACGGGTCCCGCGCCAGAGACCACGTTTATTGCGTTTTGCACTATCTTGTAGCGAGATCATATATTTTAATTGCTTTGGATCACGTATGTATTCTTCGTAAACCCACGCACCACCACGCCTCACTAATTCTTCATTCATATTCTTGCGATAGCGGTAGACCACACCCACGCAACGTCCATAACGATCAATATCCGTGATTTTTACACGAACAATTTTACCTTGAACCATTTTCTTAACTAAGCGTTGGGATTCAAGCCCGTAACTTTGATTAGATTCAGGCGCATCTACAAAAGCAAAACGTAATTTAGTTTTGGAACGTCTCAAATTCAAACGATGGCAGGAGAGGGTGTCACCATCACTCACCGCTGTAACACGACACCAATAAGTTTTTCCTTTTTTAAAAGGTTTAAATACTTGAAGAAGATAAATCCATATTTGTCTGAAGATAATAAGAAGTAACAAGCATAAAATTGCCCCAAGCCCAATGAGCCATGATGCAGAGAGTTGATCAAACATAGAAAATACAAGAGAAAACAAGCCTTAATATGATAAATCAACTCGAAGTGAGTGTTTGATTCAATATTGAACAGATGGTGTTCACACAGATTTTCAACTAAATAGCCTAAATTTTATCATCTATCACCGCCACAAATAGCCTAAGCAAAAATTTTATTAATTTCTGAAATTAAATATTCAAACTTTTGATGTGATGCTAATTGTGAATTCCAATAAATTCCCATTTTCATTAAAGGAAATTCAACAGGGAGTTCAGAAATTTTTAAATTTTGAGGTAATTTTAAATTTTTTAAAATACTAAAAGGTAAGGTTAACAATGTGTCAGGATACTCCTTCAAAATTTGTAGTGCTGTTGAGTAATGTTGACAGCGTAAAAAAATATCACGTTGAATATTCAACTTTTTAAAATGTAAATCTTCAATAAGCACACCAGAATGCCTTGATGAAACACCAATATGTTGGGCATGTTTGTATTGTTCTAAATTTTCGATGGTTGTCAAACCACATATGACAAAACGATCATTCACTAAAGGGTTAAAATAAATTTTCTCATCAACTTTCTGTTGAAGATCGACCACTAAATCAAGTTGCTGTGATAATAAATCTTTTGCCCAGTTAGTGCGATCTAACTTGATACTTTGAAACCGTGTCGCTAGTCCTAAATCACGAAAATGACGAATTAACTGCGGAAAAATTAAAGGCTCAATTT
Organism: Acinetobacter sp. DSM 11652; assembly: GCF_900109815.1. Classification (NCBI taxonomy): domain Bacteria; kingdom Pseudomonadati; phylum Pseudomonadota; class Gammaproteobacteria; order Moraxellales; family Moraxellaceae; genus Acinetobacter; species Acinetobacter sp. DSM 11652. Next base: position 63,931 of record NZ_FOBK01000002.1, on the reverse strand, counting down.
CATCATGAATTGCTATACGGATAGATTGAATCGTCAATGGGTCAAAAGATATATGATGAGTCGAGATATGCTGAATTGCGATTAATGTTTCTTTTATTCGCGGATAAATTTGATGTGAAAAGGGTGTCGCAACCATCTTTATACCACTTCGGATAAAAAGATCATCTTTCAATTGTAATCTTAATCGCTGTAAAGCATGACTGGCTGTAGATTGTGTAATACACATCAAATTTGCGGCTTTGCTGATACTTTGATGTTCGTATATCGCAATAAATAATGGATATAGATTGATATCAATGTGTGAAAAAGCGCTCAGATCCACAGATTCCTGATGAATTCTATTCATAAAGTAATATTTAAATAAATCATTTTATTCATAGTAGATTTCAAGCTATGTTGATGTAAAGCGTGTTGAGAATATAGTTTGAGGGATTAATGTTTCAATTAACGGAAAAAGCTAAACACTTTTATGATTTAGCACAACGCTTTATTCAAGACGAAATAGAGCCTATAGAACAAGAATTTTGGCATAAAGTTCATCAATTAAATCCAAGTGATGATTGGACATCATGGACGTGGCCAGCAGAACTTGAAGTACTCAAACAAAAAGCTAAATCACAAAATCTGTGGAATCTTTTTTTACCAGACCCAGAATTTGGTCAAGGTTTAACAGTTCAAGAATATGCACACATTGCTGAGTTAACTGGTCGTAGTTTATTGGCTCCTACAGTTTTCAATTGTAATGCGCCAGATAGCGGTAATATGGAGTTAATTTGGCGCTATGGCTCAGCACAACAAAAAGAGCAATGGTTAAAACCTCTCTTAGACGGAAAAATTCGATCCGTATTTTGTATGACTGAACCAGAAGTTGCTTCTTCAGATGCGACGAACATGCAAGCCACTGCTGTAATTGAGGGAGACGAAATTGTTTTAAATGGACGCAAATGGTGGTCTTCGGGTTTAGGCGATCCTAATGCAAAAATCATTATATTTATGGCACATACACCAGACGCAAATAAAGGTCGACATCAACAACATTCAATGGTTTTAGTTCCAGTTGAAACTGAGGGCGTAAAAATTGAAAGAATGTTACCTGTATTTGGTGATTATGATGCGCCACACGGTCATGGAGAAGTAACCTTTAATAATGTTCGTGTTCCAGTCACTCATTTTATTGGTGGAGCAGGTCAAGGGTTTGAGATTGCACAGGGGCGACTTGGTCCAGGACGTATTCATCATTGCATGCGTTGTATCGGTGCTGCTGAGAAATCATTGGAATTAATGATTGATCGTGGAATGCAAAGAAAAGCATTCGGTAAGGAAATTTTGAAACTTGGTGGTAATTTGGAAAGAGTCGCGGAAGCGCGTCTTGCCATCGATCAAGCACGTCTTTTGACCTTATATGCGGCATATAAAATGGATAAACTGGGCAATATGGCTGCACTCACTGAAATCTCTGCAATTAAAGTCGTTGCACCTAGTGTTTTGGAAAAAGTTGTCGATATGGCAATGCAAATTCACGGCGGTGCAGGTCTATCTAGAGATACGCCATTGACAGGTTTTTTTGCACAAGCGCGTGCATTACGTTTGGCAGATGGGCCAGATGAGGTGCATAAAGGCATGATTGCAAAATTGGAACTTGCGAAACGTGGTTTTTCAACTCGTCATTCTCAATAAGATGAGCACTCGATTTAAGGAAGAAATATGTCAGTTATAGATACAGCAGGGCAAGTCAGACGTGGTGAAGAGCTCGATATCGTTTCAGTCACAAACTGGTTAAATCAAAATGGTGTGGAAGTGATTGAGCCTGTAGAAGTTACACAATATTCTGGTGGAGCTTCAAACTGGACATACCGGCTAAAATATAGCAATGCAGATCTGATATTAAGAAGACCACCCGCAGGAACCAAAGCCAAATCTGCTCATGATATGGTTCGAGAACATAATGTTCAGAAAGCTTTAAAAGATCTATATCCAGTCGTGCCCAAAATGCTGGCATTATGTCAGGATGAATCTGTACTCGGATGCGATTTTTATGTGATGCAGCGAATCGAGGGAATTATACCAAGGGCAAAGCTTCCACCAGAACTAAAACTCACTGAGTTTGATGTGCATCAGCTTTGTATAAATGTTTTAGACAAATTGATTGAATTGCACCAAGTTCCTTATCAAGGAACAGCTCTTGAGCAAATTGGAAAAGGTGAGGGTTACTGCCGTCGTCAGGTCGAAGGTTGGGACAGTCGCTACGACAAAGCCCATACCATCAATGTGCCGACCTTTAAGTTTGTACGAAATTGGCTTAAAGACAATATTCCTGAGGATTCAACCAACTGTATTATTCACAACGATTGGCGTTTTGATAATGTCATTTTGAATCCTCAACAGCCTACTGAGGTCATCGGGGTGTTGGATTGGGAAATGGCGACAATTGGTGATCCACTTATGGATTTAGGATCAGCCTTAGCATATTGGGTTGAAGAAAACGACAATATGATCTTTAAATCGACACGTCGACAACCTACACATCTTAAAGGCATGTTTACACGTAAAGAAGTTGTGGATTATTACCTAGAAAAAACAGGACTAAAGCCATCTAACTGGACGTTCTATGAAGTTTTTGGGATCTTTAGATTAGCGGTCATAGCACAACAAATTTATTTTCGTTATTACCATAAACAAACGGATAATCCTGCATTTAAGGATTTTTGGATTGTGATTCATGCATTACATATTCGTGCTTTAAAACTTATAGGTATACAAAAGCTTGAAGCGAATGAAATTGCAAAAACTTATCTCGCAAAATTACAGGATATTCTGCCAAGATGACGACAATATATTTGGTCAGACATGGTCAAGCTTCATTTGGTGCTGAAAGTTATGATCAGCTTTCTCAGAAAGGTGAAGTTCAAGCACGTGTGTTGGGACAATATTTTCAAAAGTTACTACAAGAGCGACCATATGTCATAGCTGGCTCGATGAAACGTCATCAGCAGACGGCGGATATCTCTATGAAAGAGTGTTTTCCTGACAGTCAGATTGATATCGATCCACATTGGAACGAGTTCAATCATCAACAAGTGTTTGCAAAATATGAACCACGTTTTGCAGATCCTGCATTACTTAAAAAAGATGTTAGTCAAGCGGTAGATCCACGTGCCTATTTAGGAAAAATTTTTGAAGGTGCAATTCAACGTTGGACCAATGGTGATCATCATCATGATTATGACGAAAGCTGGCTTCAATTTCAGCAAAGAGTACTTCAAGGCTTGAACAAACTATGTGTACAACTTGAAAAGGAAAAACCTCGCTATGCCGTAGTTTATACGTCTGGTGGTGTTATATCTGTTGTTGCAGGGCATTTACTTGGTTTAAGTGCAGACAAAACTTTTGCATTGAACTGGGCAATCACCAATACCAGTTTTACCACCTTAAGATTGGTTGGTACAGAACCACAATTACTCAGTTTAAATGAACATCATTATTTAAAAGAACAAGATCGTGATTTGCTCACTTGGATTTGATCAAGGCTATATGCCATAGAGAGAAAATGGAATGAACAAAACTATATTAATTACAGGTGCAAGCTCAGGTATCGGTGCTGGGATGGCACAAGAGTTTGCAAAAAAAGGATATAACCTAGCGATCTGTGCACGTCGTTTAGAAAGGTTGTATGCTTTAAAAGATGAAATAGAACAACGCTATCAGGTAAAAGTAAGTGCGAAGGCATTGGATGTCACGGATGATGAGCAAGTCTTCCGTGTATTTAAAGAGTTTAAAGATGAGCTAGGCACTATCGATCGAGTGATAGTCAATGCTGGTGTGGGCGAAGGACGTCGTATCGGTAAAGGTAATTTTGCGATTAATAAAGCAACAGTTGAAACTAATTTTATTTCTGCGATGGCACAATGTGAAGCAGCGGTCGAAATTTTTAGATCTCAAAATTCAGGACATTTAGTTGTAATTTCGTCGATGAGTGCTTTGCGTGGTATGCCAAAACATCTTACAGCTTATGCTGCCAGTAAAGCGGGAATTGCGCATTTAGCCGAAGGGATTCGGGCTGAACTTCTTGGAACACCAATTAAAGTTTCAACGATTTATCCTGGTTACATTCGAACTGAAATTAATGAAGGTGCTGAAAAATTACCTTTTGAGGTCGATCAAGCCACAGGATCACGACTATTAGCTGAAGCAATCGAAAAGCAACCAGTCAAAGCATATGTTCCAAAGTGGCCATGGTTGCCATTGGGTTTTGCAATGAAGGTTTTACCGCTTCAGCTCGTCAATAAGCTGAGTTAAAATAACGTCTTATAAATCCCACATTTAGTGGGATTTATTTTTAAAGAAATATTTCAAAGCATCTTGTATGACGATTTGCCAAACGGCATATGAATGTCCGCCTATATATTCTTGATAGTGAACATTGTGTCCCTGATCGATTAAATCCTGAGCGACAATCGGAGAGGTTTCTAGAATGCTTAAGCTATTATTTTGTCTCGAATTTTCATAGCTATTGGCTGAAATATACCAATTGAGTTTCTTTGTATTGTCTAATGTTGAAGCTCTGATCAGTTTACTCATACCATTGATTGTATCGTTTGGATCAGATTTCCACCAAAATGAACCAGAAAGTGGCACGACGTGACTAATATCATTGGATGTTTTTAACGCCAAATAAGCAGAACTCAGACCACCTAAACTTGAACCCAATAAGACTGTTTTGTTGTGATCATGTTGGTAGGGCAAATGTTGACTCATCCAAGGCAATAATTCTTCTTGAAAAAACTGTGTGTATTCTGGATTGGGGCTAAGTTCTTTAGCACGTAATTGATCATTTGGGTGTCCAACAAAAACAGCCTGTATAGGTGGGAGTTGCTGTTGTTGAACCAACTGATCTAATATATGGGGAACTTTAACTAAATGCGCATATTGCTCACCATCAAAAAAAATCAGAGTGATATATGATTTTCCGACTTGAGGTGGAGTTGCATAAATCTGAATAAGACGATCATTTCCCAAAACTTTACTTTTCAACACGGAAGAAGTTAATTGTTTTTCACTTTTTTCAGCCATTTGAGTTGGATCAATAAAATTGGGCGCTCGACTGAGTTTTGCGATATTTTCATTCCTCAGCGTGGTATTCGTTTTTAAGGCAATGTTTTTAGAATCAAACCACTTATGAGGATTGAAAGGGTCGAGTTGTTGTACCTTTAAAATAGATCGACGCTGATCTCGTGATTCTTTTAAATTTGGGTTTAAATGTGGACAGTAATTTGATAAATATCCATCGATATTCGGTGAATCCACAGCAAAACTATAACTTCCGATAAATCTTGAATCAACAATACTTTCTTTAAACCAAATATCAGTACCTTTAAGTCGAGTTAACCACTCATGATCATTACTCGGACCACCGATTAATCGCACATTGTGTTTTGCACCACGATATAAATAAATGACACGTTGGTGTGTTTCATTAAAATGTTCAATTATTGGGGTTTGATTTTTACGAATTTCCGACCAAAATTGATCGAGGAGATGATTTTTTTGCTCAGGATGCATCTGAATCTTGTTTTGGATTTGCTGAAGCACTTTACTTTTGGCATCCATATCTTCACATGCAGGGGCATAAGGTTGAGTGCTGACTTGTAATGAATGATTTACAGAAAGATCAGCACTTACTGCGGCACTCATTAACATCAATATAGAAAAAAATTTGATAGGATGATTCATAGATTATAGCTTTGAATTAATCATAGTAAATGATAATTATTTTCAATAATAAATAGCAATGAAAATATCAAAAAATCGTTTAAAATAGGAAATATCAAAACCTAAAATCAAATACATGTTTCTTAAATTAGCGACAATCGCACTCATTCCAGCATTACTTGTGCAAGGTTACCAAGTCAAGAAAAATACACCTCGTTTAGCAGAAGCTTTGGGGGAAAGAAATGGTTTGGTTGGGAATGGCCCTCAAATATCAATTTTAATTTTAGGTGATTCAGCTGCTGCTGGTGTGGGTGTGCAATTTCAAGAAGATGCGCTAAGCGGAACATTGTTACAAGAACTAAGAGATCATTTTCAAATTCGCTGGTCATTAATTGCAAAAACTGGAAATCGTACTTCAGATGTAATTCGAACTATACAGGCTATTAATGACGATCAGTTTGATATTGTAGTAACATCGATAGGGGTCAATGATATAACACAGCTCATCTCACCACAAAAATGGATCTGCCTACAAGAACAATTATATTCACTGATCGCTGAGAAATTTTCACCCAAGCTCATTATCGCGACAGGAGTTCCACCGATGAATGACTTTCCTGCATTACCAAATCCTTTAGCTTGGTTGTTTGGAAAATATGCCCATCAAATGAATGTTGAATTGGAAAATTGGATTGAACCACAACCAAAATTTGAATTGGTTAAATATGATTTGGATGAGTATAAACAACTCAATTTGAAGATGGCTGAGGATGGATTTCATCCAAGTAAAGAAATCTATCAGCTTTGGGCAAAAAAAATTAGTTCGATTATTCAAAATCACTTTAGATCGAAAAGTCAGACCGAAATTTGATATGACTGATATCGAAACACATCCACTTGAGCCATTTGTACCTCAACAAGCCAAATTGCTCATGCTTGGCAGTTTTCCTCCGCCGAAAGCAAGATGGAAAATGGATTTTTATTATCCGAATTTTCAAAATGATATGTGGAAAATATATGGGTTGATCTTTTTTCAAGACTCTCATTATTTTCTAGACCGTGAAAATAAACAATTCAAAGAGCAAATGCTGAAAGATTTTCTAAATGAGTTGGGCATTGCAATATTTGATACAGCCTATCAAGTACGGCGTTTGAAAGACAATGCCTCAGATCAATTTCTAGAAATCGTTACACCGACAGATATGTTTCTATTGCTTAAAAAAATTCCATATTGTCGAGATATTATGACCACAGGTGATAAAGCAACTGAGACCTTATTAAAGTCAATGAATGCATCTGTACACACTAAAGTTAAAATGGGTACAGTCGTGGATCTGCAATTTGATAACAAAGATATCCGAATTCATCGTATGCCATCTTCTTCAAGAGCTTATCCTTTAGCTCTTGAAAAGAAAGCTGAATACTATCGTGAACTTTTCCAGTCAATTGGATTAATTTAACAACCTGTTAAAGTCAATCGAGATGCTTATTACACATCATAATCTACATAATCCCACAAGTTTAAACGTGATTTAATTTCTTTACGAATATGTGGAAGCATATTGAGTAGAGTACCATCAATCCATAAAGATAATGCTTGAGCAGATAATTCTTGTCCTTCTTCATCAACTAAGCGGGCACCCTTCACAATCACGAGCGTTTGTTCTGAGACAGAGGTTTCAATGCCTTTGAACAAAACTTGTAACTCATGACCATTGTCTAAAATTAACCAAGCCAATTCAATTTGAACATTATGGTGAGACTTTAAGGTGATAGAACCTTCAACTAAGTCTTCATCAGTAAGGCAATCATAATCAACACTAATTTTAGCTAAATACCATTCATGCTGAGATAAATCTTCAAGTGATAAAAAAGGGGTGAGTATGTCGTTCAGATTATACTGTCGACTAAGATCAAAATATTGCATGGGAGTAGAGTAGAACCAAGGGTTCAAAAAATAAAACGTGAATAATAATGCAATTTATCCTGGTTGTACAAACCAGTCACCACAAAGAATTTACATCATCCATTCGATTGGGAGATAGGACAAAGACTTGAACATAAATCTCTGAAAACGAGTCGTTTCAGGGTCATGATCATGTATTAACTTTTCTTCACCTCGTTGTTCTTCCCATCTTAAGTTTTGATGTGCATCCAAATGTAGTTGATAGGCAACTTTGGGAAGATTTTCATCTAAAGATTGAGATATCTCTGTTTTAAAATCGGCTGACTCAATGATCAGTCCAAGTTCAGTATTCAAATACGCTGAACGTGGATCAAAATTGAATGTTCCAATAAAAACTTTATCATCTACAGTAAAAAATTTAGCATGAAGCCGCGAAGCATTTTTTCCTTTCGCAGGAATAACATTACCCGTCATAATTTCATACCAAGTCCGATCAGACCGTTCAATATAAGGTTTAAACTCGTAAAGTTTTACATCTGACCTTAAGAGTGAGGTTCGATATTTTTGATAAAATGCATGAACAATCGGGACATCATTTGCCAAATATGAGTTTGTTAAGACGCGAACTTTGACATTCTGCTCACTCAATTGTTTGAGGAAAGACTCACCATGAACAGTAGGAACAAAATAGGCAGACACCAAGTTTATTTCTTGAGCGGGTTTTCCCATAATGGATTTGAACTGATTAAACAGCAGTTCATGAGATTGAGCTTTCGCTCTGATTTTATTAGGGCTGTCTGCAACAAAATGAGCTTTAGACCAGCGAATAGGATGTTTTTTTAAATTTTCTTCTAAAAAACGTTCTGCTTGATCAATACGTTTTTTAGTTTCAGCACCTTGAAAATTTTGCTTGGTTGAATAATACGATCTTAAATGCGCCAATTCTTTTTGAGACTCAGGAATTATTTGCTGAATATCATAACTCAGCTCATCATTCCAAAATTGGTGAAACACCGTGTTTGCAGCTGAAACTGATTGACCTGCAAATAAAATATCCATATCCGCGAATTGAAAATTGTCACTGGCATCAAAATATTCATTACTGATATTACGCCCCCCAGTAACAGCAATCGCTCCGTCAGCAATAATCAGTTTGTTATGCATTCTATGATTGACTTTATTAAAGCGAAACACATAATCCAAAACTCTAAAGCTGCGAAATTTGTAGGGATTAAATAGCTTAATTTCGATATTAGGATGTTTAGACAATGCACTTAAGGTCGAGTCTAATTGAGTGCCATTTTGATCATCAATTAACAGTCGAACCTTCACATTACGATCAGCTGCTTTGAGTAGGTCAGACAATAAATGCTGACCTATCACATCATTTTCCCAGATATAGTACTGTAAATCGATCGTATGTTTTGCTTCACGTATTAAATGAACACGTGAAGCCATACTCTTAAAAGGATCATGAAGTGGTAAAAATGCAGTTAAACCTTGTTCAATATTGCGTTTTGTTTCTGGTGTATTACTGAGCCAAAGTGCGGTATGAGGTTGGATTGGGGCTTGTTTTATACTTGTATTCATCGCCAAATTACATCCAGTTAAAATAAAGAATGTGAGTAAACACAATATATGTCGCAACATAAGCATCAAAGCTGTCGTTCCTAAATCTTATTATTCAGTTGTATGGCTATAATATCATCAATCAAATAGTTGAATGTTTTTATCAAAAGCGGTTACTGTAACTTATCTGTTAAATCTTAATTTACAAAGGAAGTTTTCATCATGAAATCTCGTGCAGCGGTGGCATTCGGTCCAGGTCAGCCATTACAAATTGTTGAATTAGATGTTGCTCCACCACAAGCTGGTGAAGTATTGGTGAAAATTACGCATACAGGTGTTTGTCATACTGATGCATTTACACTTTCTGGTGAAGACCCAGAGGGCGTATTCCCTGCGGTACTGGGTCACGAAGGTGCAGGTATTGTAGTTGAAGTTGGTGAAGGTGTAACCAGTGTAAAACCAGGTGATCATGTCATTCCACTTTATACTGCAGAATGTGGCGAATGTTTGTTCTGCAAATCAAATAAAACAAACTTATGTGTCTCTGTACGTGCCACTCAAGGTAAAGGTGTTATGCCTGATGGAACGACTCGATTCTCGTATAACGGCGAACCTATCTACCATTATATGGGATGTTCAACATTCAGTGAATACACAGTTGTTGCCGAAGTATCGTTAGCAAAAATTAATCCTGAAGCAAACCCTGAACACGTTTGTTTATTGGGTTGTGGCGTGACGACTGGTATTGGTGCGGTTCACAATACTGCAAAAGTACAGGAAGGTGACACTGTTGCTGTGTTCGGTTTAGGTGGTATTGGTTTAGCAGTTGTTCAAGGTGCTAAACAAGCCAAAGCTGGCCGGATTATTGTAGTGGATACTAATCCAGAAAAATTTAAATTGGCTGAGCAGTTTGGTGCTACAGATTTCCTCAATCCTAAGGACTATGATCAACCTATTCAACAAGTCATTGTAGAGATGACTGGATGGGGTGTTGATCATTCATTTGAGTGTATCGGTAATACAAACGTAATGCGTTCAGCGCTTGAATGTGCACACCGTGGTTGGGGGCAATCTGTCATTATCGGTGTAGCTGGTGCAGGTCAAGAAATCTCAACTCGTCCATTCCAATTAGTGACTGGACGTAAATGGATGGGTACAGCATTTGGTGGTGTAAAAGGTCGTACTCAATTACCAAAAATGGTTGAAGATGCGATGAAGGGTGACATTCAATTAGAACCTTTTGTCACCCATACTATGGGTCTAGAAGACATTAATAAAGCCTTTGATTTAATGCACGAAGGTAAATCAATCCGTACAGTTGTACATTTTTAATTGAGCAATAAAAAACGGGCAATATGCCCGTTTTTTTGTTTTTAAGCGGTAGCTTTCAAAACTTCTGCAATTGATTCAGCCACATAATCAATATTATTTAAGTTTAATCCTGCTGCACACATACGACCACTACGGACTAAATAAATACCATATTTATCTTTCAGAATATCCACTTGTTCGCCAGTCAAACCTGTATAACTGAACATACCTTGTTGTTTTACTAGATAGCTAAAGTCACGTTCAGGCAGAGCCGCACTCAATTTAGCATTTAACAATTCACGCATTTTAATAATACGTTCACGCATTTCTTGTAATTCAGCTTGCCATTGAGCAGTTAGATCTGCGTTGTTTAACACGTTTTCAACCAACAATGCACCTGTGCTTGCTGGACTAGAATAAATACGGCGTACAGTTGCTTTTAATTGTCCAAGCACTTTTTGAGCAGTAGCTTGATCATCACAGACAAATGTTAAGCCGCCGACACGCTCACCATACAGTGAGAAGATTTTTGAGAATGAATTACTCACAATGAAATTCATACCTGATTTATCTAAAGCACGAATAAGGTATGCATCTTCTTCAAGACCTTTACCGAAACCTTGGTAAGCGATGTCAAGGAATGGAATAAGATCATTCGTCTTAAGTACTTCGATCACTTGATCCCATTCTGCTGGCGTTAAATCTGCACCAGTTGGGTTATGGCAGCAAGGATGAAGCAAAACAATACTTTTTGCTTTTAGTGTTTTTAATTCCTCAAGCATTGCTGGAACGTTAACGCCATTTGTATCAGCATCAAAATAAGGATAGAAATGCGATTGGATACCAGCGCCATTAAAAATTGCGATATGGTTATCCCAAGTTGGCTGACTTACCCAGATATCTGACTCAGGGAAATATTTTTTCAAAAAATCAGCACCAACTTTAAGTGCACCTGAGCCACCAAGTGTTTGAATCGTGACAGCACGACCATCTTTACGCGCTTGACTATCAGGACCTAAAACTAATGCTTGAGTCGCTTCGTTATAAGATTTCAAACCATCCATTGGTAAATAAAGTTTAACTTTATCGTTGCTCGGTTCAATATTTTTGTACGCAGCTTTGACCGCATTTAACTGAGGTACAATACTGTCTTCGTTATAATATAGACCAATACTCAAATTCACTTTTTGAGTACGCTCATCTTTACTATATTCTTCCATAAGTGAAAGAATAGGGTCACCTGCATAAGCATCTACATGATGAAACATGGTCTAAATTTCCTAAAATGTTCAAAGTAAAAAGTTTAATCGGATAATATATATAATTTCCGCACGATCACAAGATCGAATTACAGGACTAATTTTTATAAAACTCAATACTTTTACTTATAACCTAATTTTTTGATTGTCTTTAATTTACTGAATTATATAAATAAAAATTAAACTAACACTAAAATACAAACTCTACTGTTAGAATTTGAATCACATTTTTAAAGCTATTTGAGTATATATATGCGACTAAATGCTGAGATCACCAAAGCAAATGCGATTCAACGTCAACCTGCTCTTGTTCTGATTCATGGTCTTTTTGGTAGTTTATCGAACCTCGGCATGCTCGCGAGAGCATTTCAGGAAACGCATGATGTCATCCAAATTGATTTGCGTAATCACGGTTTATCACCTCATTCTAATCAAATGAGTTATCAACTCATGGCGCAAGATGTTGTAGAAACCTTAGATGATATGAATGTGCAACAATTTCACATCATTGGTCATTCGATGGGGGGGAAAGTTGCCATGCACTTAGCAAACCTTGTACCACATCGAGTAGTTAAGTTGATTGTACTTGATATGGCACCCGTCGCTTATCAAAAATCTCATCATGATCAAATTTTCAAAGCTTTAGAAGAAGTTCAAAAAGCTCAAGTTGTTTCAAGAAAGGAGGCAACCGAGTTGATGCAGAAATATATTAATGAAATTGGCGTTATTCAATTTCTGCTCAAATCTTTCCGCAATGGACAGTGGCTATTCAACTTAGATGCACTTAAACAACAATATTTTCAGATTTTGTCATGGGAACATCTTAATCCACAATCGAATGAAACTTTGTTTTTAAAAGGAGAATTATCCGATTATATTAATCTCGAGCGTGATAACGATCTTATTCGGTTCCAATATCCTAAAGCTAAATTTGTGACGATTGATGGCACTGGACATTGGTTACATGCAGAAAAACCAAGTGAGGTTATCAAAAACATTAAAGATTTTTTTATAATAAATTAATAGTAAGTTTAGATTATTTTTATATTATTCAACACCTACTTAATATAAGTAGGTATTTTTTTAATTAAAATCGGAATTATTTAATTCTAAGATGTCGAATTATCAAATAAATTCATTATTGTGTCGTATTTCATTATTTTTTATGCATTTTGTCTATTTAATATTCACAAGTGATAAAAATTATGTATCATGCAGAAATGGTATTTGTATTAATTTAATCCATTTAAGTGTTATTATTATCACGTATTTTAAAATTAATGATGATTAATAATCATTATTAACTAAATTTAAATACTGATTAATTAAACTCTAAATTTTTACGCTGATTTTTGTATTCGTCATTTTGATGGGTTGTTATTTTCGAATAGGTGAACTATGAGCATTCTGGATCTGAATAGAGCTGATCATTTACAGTCCAAAGCTGTGCCTTTGCATCTAACACTGTCAGATGACTTTAAATTTGCACTCGATTTACTGCCCAATTTGATTTGGGTCAGTCACACCAACTCAGGGTATTGTAATCTCGCACTTAAACAATATATCGGTGCGGATACGCAAATCTTACGTGACGTAGACTGGCTTAAATTTGTTCATCCTGATGATGCTGAACATCTTTATCAGATTTGGAATGATGCTCAAAAAAACGGTCAGAAATTTGAAAAAGAGTGTCGTATAAAAAATAAATCAGGTGAATATCTTTGGTTCTTAATGCTTGCTGAACCTAAGGTGATTCAATCCAACCAGCAAAATTGGATGATAAGTTGCACAAATATCCATGATCGTACAATCAAAATGCGTGAAACTGCTGAGGCCTTGCGTGCGAATACAGATATGCTCGATGTCAGCGTAGACTGTATAAAAATTATCACACCAGATGGCAAGCTTGAACACATGAACAAATCTGGATGCATGGCATTACTGGGTCAAGAGCGTGTTAAGAAATTTGGAATGGATTGGTTAACGCTGTTACCACCTGAAGTACGTGAACAGGGGGCAAAAGCGATTAAAACAGCAGCTCGAGGGAAGAATGCCCGTTTTGCGGGGATGAGCACACACGGCGATACTGTGATGTATTGGGATAATATTTTAACACCTGTGCATGATGAACAAGGAAATACGACCAGTATTCTCTGTGTATCACGTGATGTTACCCGTCAACGTGTTGCCGAAGCTAAACTAAAAATCAGCAGTGAATATGATGATCTGACTGGTCTGATGAATCGTCGTGCCTTCAAAAATAAATTAAAAGCGGCGATTTCACAAGCAAATCGTGAAAAAACACTTATTGGTATGATGTTTATTGATCTCGATCATTTTAAAAACATTAACGATACTTTAGGTCATCCTGCTGGAGATCATCTACTTAAAGTCTTATCTAAACGTCTGCAAAAGAGTTTGGATCGCAAGTGTATTGTTTCACGTTTAGGTGGAGATGAATTTGCAATTATTGTCTCAGGGATGACCTCAGAAGAAGAATTACATCAAACCACACAGAAAGTGCTTAAACAAAATATTGCCCCCATCACTTATGCAGGAAAAGTGATTAATAGTGGGATGAGTATTGGATGTGCCATTTATCCTAAAGATGCTCAAGATGTATTCGGATTGATGAAATGTGCGGATACCGCTCTAAATGATCTTAAAGAAAAAGGTCGTGGTGGGTATCGTATGTATGATGACGAAATGTTTGCACTTGCTGAAAAGAAGATGCAACAACTTGATACTGCTCGCTATATCATACAGGACAATTTAATCGAACCGTATTATCAACCTAAGGTTCGCTTAGATAACTGTCAGCTAATCGGATTTGAGGCTTTGATGCGTTGGCATGATACACAGCAGCAACTTCATTATCCAGCTTCAATCTCAGAAGCGTTTAACGATTATGAGCTGGCCAGTAAAATCAGTGAAATCATGCATCAAAAGATTTTCAGTGACATGGCAGATTGGATGTCTAAGGGCGTTCAACTTGTACCGATCTCAATTAATGCCTCTCCAGTTGAATTCATGCGTGACAATTATGCAGAATTGTTAATTCAACGTTTAGAACGACATCAAATTCCTGCTCATTTAATCGAGGTTGAGATTACAGAACATATTCTGGCTGAGCGTGGAATAGAATTTGTGATTCGAGCACTACAAAAGCTAAAAAATTATGGTCTTCGAATCTCATTGGATGATTTCGGAACCGGTCATTCTTCAATGACGCATTTAAGAGATTATCCTGTCGACTGTCTCAAGATTGATTATGCTTTTGTGAATCGAATGAATGAGGAGAAGTCAATCAATTCAATTGTAGAGGGCATTGCTAAGCTCGGACCTATTCTGTCATTGGATGTGATCGCAGAAGGTGTCGAAACATGCCAACAGCTCTTAAGTCTTCAGGATGTTGGCTGTGCATATGGTCAAGGCTTTTTATTTAGCCAAGCGATTTGTAAGTCTGAGGCTGAGCAACTGATGCTCAAACAAGTATGTGCTATAAAAGATTGGCTTCCTACAGATAAGCAATAAACCATTGATATATTTGAGTTATGATTGATATAACAATATTTTTTATATAAATTGCTTGTCAATCAGTCTATTTATGCGTATTTTACTTTTAAGGGTTATATTTTAGATAATTTGATGAAAACGACACACTTGATTACTAACGCTTATTATTATTTTTGGCAATTTAACATCTAGTTGCCTAGACGCGTTCGGGCAACAAAAATGTTGCCCATCAAGTTTATACCTGATTGGCAACACCAATCAGGTTTTTTTTCATCTCAACAAATATAGGAGCATCTCATGAAAACATTGAATACTTTTTATTTTAGCAACGGTTATTGGTTCTATTTTAGTCAAGAACAAAACCCAGCCAATAGACACCTCACGCTCAAATAAAAGATAGGGCAATTGCTGCCCAAAGGAATTCAAGATGAATGCAATTAATTCTCAGCTTATAACCACAGCTCAACATACTTTAGAAAAAAAATTAAGCTTACCATTAGAACTAAAATCAGCTTTACCAGTTAGTCCGATAGTTTCATTTCAAATTCGTCAACATCGCCAAACAATACAAGACATTTTAGCGGGTCATGATCCACGTTTATTGGTCATTACTGGTCCATGTTCGATTCATGATCCTAAAGCAACCCTCGAATACGCACAAAAATTAAAACAACTGCAAGAACAAGTCAAAGATCAGATTTTCATCGTGATGCGTACTTATATTGAAAAACCTCGCACCACTGTAGGATGGAAAGGCTTCTTGTATGATCCAGATTTAAATGGTTCAGCAAATATGCAAAAAGGACTTGAACAGTCTAGATCACTCTTCATTCAAATTGCTGAAATGGGTTTGCCGTTGGCCACAGAAATCTTAAGCCCAATGGCAACAGGATATTTTGATGATTTGATTTCATGGGGCGCGATTGGGGCGAGAACAAGCGAGTCGCAAATTCACCGTGAAATATCTAGCCATATGCCTTATAGCATTGGGTTCAAAAACGGTACAGATGGATCAATCCAAATTGCATTGGATGCGATTCAGTCCGCTTCACAACCGCATCAATTTCTTGGTTTAAGTCAAGATGGTGGTCCAAGCATTTTATCTTCAAAGGGTAATCCGCATGCACATTTGATCTTACGTGGATCGAATCAGGGTACAAATTACCAATTATCTGAAATTAAAAAGATTCAAGAAAACAATAACCATGTACTACCTGCTTTGATTATTGATTGTAGCCATGGAAACAGCGCTAAGAATCCATTGAATCAACCTGCTGTATTAAAGCAAATTGTGAATGAACGACCTCAAACACAAGTCCGTGGCGTCATGCTAGAAAGCTTTTTAGTCGATGGCAATCAGAAAATTTCTGATCACATGACTTACGGTCAATCAGTGACTGATGGATGCTTGGGTTGGTTAAGTACAGAGCAATTGATTTTGAATGTTGCTCAACAACTCTCCTAATATAATTCGTAAAAAAGAACCCATGAAATATGGGTTCTTTTTTTTTGCCTTTAAGATTTGAATGTTTGTTTAAAGCATTAAATATTTGATGAAACAGCTGAAATAACCTTATATTTCTATTAGTATTTTAAGTATTTAATATTTATAACTTGGGGAAATTAATGTTCAGTAATGAATTACTTAGCGAAGCTCGGCAATTCATGTTCAGATTGCTTAAAAGCGTTTTTGAACATGAGGGATCAGATTTATTTATTTCAGCTGATTTTCCTCCAAGTATGAAACATCAAGGTTCAATGAAGCCTTTAAGTTCTCAAGCTTTGACTGCAGAAAAAACAAAACTATTCGCTTATAGCTTAATGAATGAAAAACAAAGAGCAGAATTTGAGAGTGAATTAGAATGTAATTTTGCCATTAATGTCCCAGATGTATCGCGCTTTCGCGTGAATGTTTTTCAACAGCAACTTAATGTAGGGATGGTCATTCGTACCATTACCTCTGAAATTCCAAACTTTGAAAAGTTGAAATTACCAGAAACATTGAAAGATGTGGTAATGGAAAAGCGAGGTTTAATTCTAGTGGTTGGTGGCACTGGATCGGGTAAATCTACTTCACTTGCTGCCATGATTGATTACCGTAATGAGAACTCAGCAGGGCACATCATTACTGTAGAAGATCCAGTTGAATACGTGCATAAACATAAAAAATCAATGGTCACTCACCGAGAAGTCGGAGTGGACTGTCACTCATGGCATAATGCGCTTAAAAATACACTTCGTCAGGCACCAGATGTAATTTTAATTGGCGAAATCCGTGATACGGAGACCATGGAGCATGCGATCGCTTTTGCAGAGACTGGTCATCTGTGCTTAGGCACGTTACATTCGAATAATGCCAATCAAACCTTGGATCGAATTATCAACTTTTTCCCTGAAGAACGGCGCAATCAGTTGCTTATGGATCTTTCATCAAATATGAAAGCCATTATTTCTCAACGTTTAGTTCGAACTGAAGATGGTGTCGGACGTAGAGCTGCTGTAGAAGTCATGCTAAATACACCTTTAGTTTCTGATTTGATTTTGAAAGGTAACTTTCATGAGTTGAAAGAAATTATGACCAAGTCGCGAGAACTTGGTATGCAAACATTTGACCAAGCATTATTTGATTTATATAACGAAGGTGCGATCAGTTATGATGAAGCCATTCGTAATGCTGACTCTAAAAATGAATTACGTCTACAGATTAAGCTAAAAAGTACACGCGTCCGAGAGAATGCTGAAACCTCTTCACAAACCTTCAGTATGTTTGATGAAGATGCAGAGAGCTAATTAAATAAAAAAGCCTTCATCTGAAGGCTTTTTTTGGACAAATTTTTAGCTATCTAGACCGCTTTAACTTTAGTTTGAACAACGAAGCGGTAAAACAGCAAGCTCAAAAGCGTCAATATCGCGCATAATATATATGCAATCGAATACTGATAGTGTGTGATCACAATACCTAGAATAAAAGAACCTAATGCGATGCCAATATCGTAAAAGGTGTAAAAAGTTGAACTCGCATGTCCAACTCGTTCACGTGCTACAGCTTGAATGGCTTGCGTTTGGAGACATGGCTGAGCAGACCCAAAGCCTATACCAATAAAGACAGCAGATATCAATAATCCGGCAGCAGAATGAATTTGGCTTAGAATGAATAGCCCAATGCTAAAGCTCACAATCGCTGGATAGACAACGTAGGCAGGACCCTTAGAGTCATATAACTTTCCTGTGAAGGGTCTTAGAAGCATCATGGAAATTGCAAAAACAGCAAAGAATAAGCTCGCATAGGTCAATAAATTTTTTGATTCAGCATATGTCGAGATAAAAGACATGATACTTGCATAAGAAAATGAGATGAGCATCGCCATCATCGCAACAGGTAAAGCTTTAATCTCAACAAAATCATGAACACTAATTTTTGTTTTGCGCTTAACAGTTTGAAATTGTGTCTGGATCGGAATCAAAAAGCAGAACAAATAACCAATAAAAACAATTGCAGCTAAAAGTGTAGCCACTGGAATATATCCCCATGGTTGAATGAGAATCAAGCCCAACATGGGTCCTAGTACAATGGCAAGATTGACTGACATGACAAAATAGCCCATGCCTTCACCTTTACGCTGATTTGGAATGAAGTCATTGACGATTGGTATCATGGCAGTGGTCAAAATACTGAACCAAATTCCTTGTAGTAACCGAATGACCAGTAATAGGGTTAGATTATCAGCAAAGATATAAGCGAAAGAGAGCAGTACAAAAAATGACTCAGAGATATAAAGTGCTTTTTTAAGCCCAATCTTCTCGATAATGAGACCGGTAAACGGTCGTATTGCGATCGATGAAGCTAGAAATAAAGTCAGTGCAAGCCCAGCTTGGGTAATATTACCATTTAAATCATTAAGAATATAAATTGGCAATATCGTTGTCTGAGCAAAATAGAAGATGAAAATAAATAAGTTATTAATTAGACACAGAATAAAAGATTTATTCCATAGATGCTCAGCATGTATAGAAGACATAGACAACCTTGAAATATTGAACCATTAAAAGCTTCAATCTGTGCCAAATAAAATTATTTTTGGTTTTGGTCAGCAATGAAGTAGGGAGAGAAGTTGAATTAATTATAATCAAATTACATGAAAATTACATCAAAAAGTGAGCCATTCATCCGAAAATGTATAAATAAAAAACCAGTCCGTAGACTGGTCATAAATATCACAAACCTGATTCATAATCTGTATTTGAGAGAAGTTGTTCTACATCTGCCAAATTAGATGGTTTAATTTTGTAGATCCAGCCTTTGCCATAGGGATCATCATTTACAAAATCTGGATCATCTTCTAGATTTTCATTAATTTCTACAACTACACCACTTACAGGAGCATGAATATCAGAAGCTGTTTTCACAGACTCAACTACACCCGCTTGTTCACCAGCAGTCAATTCACGACCTACTTCAGGTGCTTCTACATAGACAAGATCACCCAATGCATCTTGTGCGTGATCTGAGATCCCTGTAACAACGAGATCACCTTCAATACGTACCCATTCGTGTGTGCGAGCATATTTAAGCTCTGAAGGATGATTCATCACGACTCCTCAATTCGATTTGAAAAATTTTCTTGTGTTATACAGTGTTTTATTTAAAAACGAAAGTTCTATAAATATGGATCTTTACGCCAACTGCTTGGACTTCGACCACTCCAACGTTTAAATGCACGACTGAAATTCGCAACATCTGAATAACCGAGTTCATCTGCGATTTGTTCAAGTGAATAGTCAGTACGTGACAGTAGGGAGGTTGCATGACGATATCGAACTTCATCCACTAAGGTTGAAAAAGAAGTTCCTTCTGCAGCCAACTGACGTTTCAGTGTACGATCAGACATATGCAGGCGATCTGCCACATTTTCAATACTTAAATAGTGCTGTTCAGAATGTGTCAAAATATCGCGAACACGCATTGAAATTCGACGGCGTTCTCCAAGCTCTGATAGTTCTGCTTCACACTGATTAATTGCAATTTGACTGGCAATCGGATCTGCGTTAACCATCTTCAAGCCTAAATAACTTTTATCGAAACTGGCAAGAAAATGAGTCTGGTCAAAATGAATAATCGTTTTAGGGTGTAGACGACTGATGTATTTGTCAAAGCCTTCAGGTTTAGGAAAGTCGAAATTAATTTCGCCATACAAATCATTTATGCCTGTCAGTGCTTTTGCCATGGTAATGACACCAAAAGTCAAAGCCATGACAATTTCAGTTCTCAGCGGTTCAAGATCAATATCACATTGTAACTGCAAAGAAACTTGTTCTGTAAATGTCGAAAAATGAAATTGCAGAAAAGGCATACGCAGTTGTATAAAGCGGTTGGCTAAAATAAGTGCATCAGTAATCTCATTCGAGGTCATAATGGCATAGCCAATAAAACCATGGATAGAAATCCGCATTTGGTTACCAAGATGATAACCAAGAGAACTTTCACCTGTCATTTTGCGCGCGAGAATAATCATCTCATTCGCTACTTGTAGTGGAATTCTAAATTCAGGATCGGCAAGTTGCTCGTTGGTGAATCCAAAGGGAGCGAATAGCGACTCAGCACTATAACCCCAACGAGAAACAACATCTAAAAGTAAGAGTCCGTAAACACCTGGAATGCCTAAATCTGGGCGAACTGAAACTGTTTTCATGTGCGATCCATTGCTTTACACAATTTTTTTCATAATTTTTGGTGAAAATAATACTGACATAAATTCCAGATAGAAAATACCAATTTTGTCGGACAAATCTAGTGTGAAACCGATGTTTAAGCCTTAAAAACGACAATTTTTGTGGTTGAAATCAACAAAACATCACCATGCTGATTTTTTGTTTGTGTGACATAGCTCACAATTCCACGATCTAGCTTTGTTTTAGAAGGATTGATAGCAACAATTTCAACTTCCACATGCAAACGATCACCTGCACGAGCTGGTTTTGGCCATCTTAAGCTTGACTCTGAACCGATAAGCCCCTTGGCAATTGGAAAACATTCAGTCCAGAGACGCATGGTAATGGCTGAAGTTTGCCAACCACTGGCTGCGATACCTTGAAAAATAGGATGATCTTTTGCAGCCTCTTCATCAGTATGAAAGACTTGAGGGTCATATTTTTGTGCAAATTCTTTAATTTCTTCGAGTGTTAACTCATATTCACGACTTTTAAACTGATCACCCACTTTTAAATCATCAAGATAAAGCATCTTCGTCTAATTCCTTGTCTTTCACTTTTTGTTCAACTAAAAATCCACCCGTTTGGCGTTGCCAGAGTTGGGCATAAATTCCATTCTGTTGGATCAGCTCATCGTGAGATCCTTGTTCTACGATATTTCCTTGATCCAAAACAATTAATCGATCCATTTGAGCAATTGTTGAAAGGCGGTGTGCAATTGCAATTACCGTTTTACCTTCCATCAAGTCATCAAGGCTTGCCTGAATCGCCGCCTCAACTTCTGAATCGAGTGCGCTGGTTGCTTCATCTAAAATCAAAATTGGAGCATCTTTTAGGAATACCCGTGCAATTGCTATACGCTGTCTTTGCCCACCAGATAATTTTACACCACGTTCACCCACATAAGCGTCATATCCTGTCTGACCACGTAGATCTGTAAGCTGAGGGATAAACTCTTCTGCTCGAGCTTTACGGACAGCTTCATACATTTCTTCATCAGTCGCTTCAGGTCGACCATATTTAATATTCTCAGCAACACTTCGATGCAGCAAAGAAGTATCCTGCGTCACGAGAGCAATGTTTTTTCTTAAGCTATCTTGGGTGACTTCATCAATCGCTTGGCCATCGATATAAATTTTACCTTGTTGGGTTTGATAAAAATGAAGTAGTAGTTGGATCAGTGTCGATTTTCCAGCACCAGACCGACCGACAATTCCAATTTTTTCACCCAGTTTAATTTCTAAATTCAAGTGATTAATAACATTTTTTTGATTATATGCAAAGCTCACATTATCAAATTTAATCGCACCAGAGTGTACCTCGAGTGGCAGTGCAGCTTCTTTGTCTTGAATTGCTATTGGTTTGGCTAGCGTGGTCATCCCATCTTGGATGGTACCAATATTTTCAAATAAGGCTGAAGTTTGCCACATCATAAAAGAAGCCATACTATTCAGCTTTAAAATCATGGCTGTCGTTGCGGCGATCACACCGATGTTTGCTTCACCAATAAACCAAAGCCAAACTGCTGTACCTAAAACGCCAAAGAATAAAATTGCGGTCAGTAGATTAATGCTAATTTCATAAGCAGTTCCCAGACGCATCTGGGTATACACCGTCTTCATAAAAAGTTGCATAGACTCTTTGGCATATTGGCTTTCACGACCAGCATGTGCAAACAATTTTACTGTTTGTATATTTGTATAAGCATCAGTCACACGACCAGTCATCACCGCGCGTGCATCAGCCTGCTTTTTTGAAATTTTTCCAAGTCGCGGGATAAAGAAGGATGCCGCGCCAATGAATAAAATCAACCATGCCATCAGGGGAATAAGGAGAAGAGGGGAGACGTTTCCTAAAACCACACTGATGGTAATAAAATAAATCACCACATAAGTAACGATATCCCCCAAAATTACCCAAAATTCACGAACTGCAAGTGAAGTTTGCATGACTTTAGCTGACAATCGACCTGCAAAATCATTGTGAAAAAAGTCTAAACCTTGAAGAAGTAATAAGTTGTGAAAACGCCAACGCAAGCGCATTGGAAAGCTACTGAATAAAATCTGATGCCTTATGATTGATTGCAAACTTGCAAAGAAAATATTAGCAAGTAGAAAACCAGACAAAATCATCAGATTTGTTTGGTTATTTTCGAGAAAATTTTGAGGCGTCGATGCGGACAACCAATCAACTAAATGACCAATTTGAGAGAAGAAAATAGCTTCAAATGAAGCTGTTGCTGCAGTAAATAACACCAACACCAAGAGATAGCGCTTAACTCCTGATGCTGCTTGCCAAACAAATGGAAAAAATTTCTTCGGCAAGGGCTGATTTAAATCTTTGGATGGATATGGATCAACGAGTCTTTCAAACCACTGCAGCATACGACTAATCTTAATTCATCTAATCAAAACTCAGTTTACTGTGTCTTGAGGAATCTTGAAATCATTCCCAGAAGGAATCTGGAATATTTTTAATCCAAACTCAGGAAGAATCGCCAAAAGATGATCAAAAATATCGGATTGGATCGCCTCATAAGCCACCCATGCTGTCGTATTTGTAAAAGCATAAATTTCTATAGGCAAACCTTCACCTGTCGGTTGTAATTGACGAACGATTAAGGACTGATTTTGTGCAATACCTGGATGATTTTTTAAATAGTATTCAATATATGCGCGGAATGTTCCTAAATTGGTTAAACGACGTTGGTTATTGACCCCATTATTTGCGTATTGCTGATTAAAGTTTTTTAACTCAGTTTGTTTCTCATCCAGATATTTTTCTAAAATCAGAAATTCTTTAAGTTTGCTGTATTCCATTGCAGATAAGAAGTGAACACTATTTTGATCGATATAGAGTGCACGTTTAATACGACGAACACCTTGCTCTTGCATACCTCGCCAGTTCTTAAAAGTATCTGTCACCAAACGATTGGTCGGAATAGTGGTATAGGTCTTATCAAAGTTTTGTACGGTCACCGTATGTAATGACATATCAATGACATCGCCATCCGCATTTAAGGTTGGCATTTCAATCCAATCACCAATCCGAACCATGTCATATGAAGAGATTTGAACTGAAGCCACTAGAGATAGAATTGTATTTTGGAAAACCAGCATGAGCACTGCTGCCATTGCCCCGAAACCTGCCAATAGCGTGAAAACATCTTTTTTAAGAAATGTTCCTATGACCATCAGTGCACAAACAACAAAAATAATGAGTTTAACTAACTGTAAATAACCCTTAATTGGCTTATTGTGAGATTTAGGATTACGTTGATAAATAATATTAAAAATGGTGAGAAGCTGACTAATTGCCAAGGCAATGGTTAAGAAAATGAAGGCTTGTGCAAACATCTGAATCAATGTAATGACTTTTTCAGACAGGTGAGGAACCGTCACAATTCCATTCATAATCACCAATGCTGGGACAATGTTTGCAATTCTTCGAATAACGCTATGTTCCGCTAAGACATCACTATAACTAAAACGTAGTTTGCTAATAATTTTGCGAATACCACGGACGACCACTTGTTTAGCAATAAAATTTGCGATAAATGCAATGAGAATAAGAATGCTCAGAGAGGTCAACATCTCTAACCAAGGAAATTGATCTGACCATTCTTGGATTTGAGTTACAAAATTTAATCTGTCCAACTTGATCACCTCTAAATGAATTGGCATTAGCTTAATGGTTTAAGTTATTAAATTTATTAGAGTTAACGTTTATCAAACAGAATAGATTAAATAAATTACTTGAAACATTTTATGAACTTCTATTTTAAATAAAATTAAAGTGAAGTAAGGCACACTATAAAATTTCCTAGATTATCGTCATTACATTTTTAAATTATAAAGCTTATCTTGAAACCAGATTTTTTTTCATTCTCAATCTCATTGTATTCTTAACCTTCGCGAAAGTTCCTGAAAGAAGCATTATTGAGCTTGTGCATTTTCAGCATTTATAAATTGAAAAAATAATGTGAGAAAATCAATCGATTATTTTTTTGAGCTCCCCCAAATACCATCAATTGAAAAAAAATCGAATTAGAGAATAGAAGGCGAGCGCAGAAAATTGATAGACTCATCTCGTGATGGTTGGAAGCAGCAATATGACTTAAAGCATCTTAATCGTGAATTTATACCTGCTACACCGCAATCTGAATCACACATTAAGCGTAAAAAAAGCCTAATAAATTAGGCTTTAGAGTAATTTACCACATTAAATCATCTGGAATAACATAAGCTGCATATGGATCTTCCTCATCTGTAATAGCTTCGTTTTTTTCAGCATTATTCACAATAATAAATCCTTCGACTTTTTCATTAATCCGCTCAGATAGCGTTCTTGGTAGAACTGCATAACTGGCTTGATCTTTAGCAATGACTAATGTGCCTGCCACGAGTGCATTGTAAACTTGTTGATTAATATAAATTTTCTTGATTTTATTTTCATCAACGAACTGGTAGCTGATTTCACCATCAATATCTTTGATTTTATGTTGACCAATCATTTGCACTACTGCTGCACGTAATGCTTTTTCATCTTGCTGGCGTTTGATTTCAAGATTAAGATTCTGATCTTTTTCTAGTTTTTGCTTTAAATCTTGTTCAATTTTAGCTTTAATCTCAGCTTCGTTGCTTTGACCCGTGCGTTGCTCATGCACAGCTTGTTTAGAAAGTTTTTTAGCCTTTTTTTGATCGACTAAACCAGCTTTGAGCAATTGTGCTTGCAAGGCATTTTTTACCATGAGTAATACCAACTACGATTTTTGAAAATAACAATGACGGAAATATAAAATCCAATAGATCAGGGTCAGTAAAAAACTTAAACCTGCAGGAATTAAAAACGCTTCTAATTGTAAATAAGGATAGCTGAATGCCGCAACAGTACTGCCAATAATAAAACCAAATAAAATCACTAAATGCAAAATAACTTTTCTGGATTCCGTTGTCAGACCTCTTACAAAATATCCAAATGCTAAACCAAGATCGGTTAAGACACCAGAAAGGTGAGTCGTGCGTATAATCGCACCTTTATAATGACTTACCATGGCATTTTGTACACCCATCGCACAACATGCCCATAGCAGTGCATAACGAGGATAATAGGGAATAAATACCCAACAGAGCAGAATAAAAAGAGTCACTAAACTCAATGGTAGACCATATCTGCGCCCGAGTTTAAATTGACTATTCCCCAATATCAGACCGCTAAAACTAGAGCCTAAAACATAACTCAGGATAATAAGAATAAGAAAAATTACAGCTTTGAAATCATGGTCAATAAGACCGATGGCAAGCAAACTTGCATTGCCTGTCATGTGTGAAACTGACTGATGTAATAAAGAAATGAGACCCAAAACGTTGATCATGCCTGCATTTACTGCAAGCATGAAAGCCCCAAATTGTACCCAGTTTGGAAGGAATTGAAATGGCATATCTTTCATTCTAAATGTTTATGCCATGAATATATTATTTTGAAGGAGCGCGATCAACCGCAGCAGTAAACAATACATCTGTAGATGAGTTGAGGGCTGTTTCAGTTGAATCTTGTAGAACACTGATCACCATACCGATGGCTACAACTTGCATAGCCACATCTGGTGAAATATTGAATAAGCCACAAGCGACAGGAATCAATAACAGTGAACCACCCGCTACACCTGAAGCACCGCAGGCAGAAACAGTAGCCACAACAGAAAGAACAAGCATAGTGGTAAAGTCAACGGAAATACCAAGTGTATTCACCGCTGCTAATGTTAATACGGTAATCGTTACTGATGCGCCCGCCATATTAATTGCAGCACCCAACGGGATTGCTACACTCGCTGTCGATTCATTCACGCCCAAACGCTTGGCAAGATCCAAGTTCACCGGAATATTTGCTGCTGAACTACGGGTGAAAAATGCGGTGATCCCACTTTCACGTAGACATTGAATAACCAATGGATAAGGATTTGAACGCGTAACAAATGCCACCATAATTGGGTTAATTACAAGTGCAACAAAGAACATAGTCCCTAATAGAACAGACAATAATTGTGCATAACTTGCTAAGGTTTTAAGACCTGCATCTGCAAAAGTCACTGCAACAAGTCCAAAAATACCGAAAGGTGCAAAACTGATGACAAGACGAATCACGTTATTCACGGCATTCGCAGCATCCGTCAGACACTGTTTTGTGGTGTCTGTGGCATGACGAAATGCTATACCCAGTGCAACAGCCCAACCCAAAATCCCAATAAAGTTTGCTTCACTTAATGCAACGATAGGATTCGCAACAAAACTGAGTAATAAATTTTTAAGAATTTCAGTCAAGCTGCCAGGTGGTTGTAAATCAGCTTGCGCAGCGACATCTAGGAAAAGAGTGCTTGGAAATAAATTACTCACAATGACAGCAGTTAACGCAGATAAAAACATACCTACGGCATACATCATCATAATGGGTTTGATTTTCGTACTGCTGCTATCACCAACTTTAAAGTTTGCAATCGAAGACAGGACCAAAACAAAAACAAGAATTGGTGCAACAGATTTAAGGGCTTTAATAAATAAATCACCCAGCAAGCTTAATTGTGGTGCAACTTGAGGAAAAAATATAGCCACCAAAACGCCAAGAATAATGGCGATAATGATTTTGGTGACTAAACTCAAACGTGCTAGAGCAGTGAACATAACTGAACCTAATAATGCCGAGTCTGGCTTAAAATCGGATAAATAAGTGGGGTATTCTATACTTAAAAATGATTTTAAATATAAAACTTATTCATAATAAAAATTAAGTGAATCAAATCACTGGATTTTTTTTGATAATTCTTACTTAAGAATATCAAATTCTTATGCAAAAGATGATTTATTTTCGCTGAAATGCGGGTCTAATTCATATACTGCTTGGAAATGAGTGAGGTATATTTTACCTGTCAGATGTTGTATCCAATTGGTTGAATTTAAGCGATCCATAACAGGACCTTTAACTTCGCTTAAGTGTAGTTGAATATTGAGTTTAGATAACTCAGAATTCATTTCTTCAAGAGTCTCTAAAGCTGAATAGTCAATATTACTAATACTGGAACAGTTAATGACAACATGTTGAAGCTCATCATGTTGGCTAACCTCTGAAATAATAAATTCCTTCAGGGTGTTTGCATTGAGAAAACTCAAATTTTCATCAATTCTCACCGAAACGAGCCTTTTACTGGTAATAACCTGGTGCCTTGAAATATTTCTAAAATGCTGCGTGCCTTCAACGAGACCAATCACTGCAATATGTGGACGACTAATTCTCCACAACAGCAACACAAATGTTGAAATAATACCTACCATTAAGCCTGTCGTAATATCTATACACAGCACTCCTAAAAATGTGAGTGCCATTGCTAAACCATCTGCTTTAGAATATTTCCAAGCCGCTATAAAAGGTTTAATTTCAACAAGTTTCCATATCGACACAATGATTGTTGCAGCCAATACTCCTAAAGGTAAATATTCAAATAGGCTTGTAAAATATAGACTGACCACAATAATAAGTAGCGAGGATAAAACCCCAGCCATAGGTGTTTTAGCACCAGCATCAGCATTGACCACTGTACGTGATAAGCTACCAGTGACAGGAAATGCGCCACTGATTCCAGCGCCAAAATTTGCAACACCGAGCGCAACAAGCTCTTGATTACTGTTCAAATTACTACGTGATTGAAAAGCCGTAGCTTGCGCGATCGAAATAGATTCAACGAAACTCACCATAGCGATCATTACTGCGCCAGGAAGCAATATTTTTACCATGTCCCAAGTCCAGTACGGCATTTGAATAGGGGGTAATCCACTTGGAATTTCACCTACTGTTTTAATTCCATAGGCAGTTAAATCAAAGGATTGAACCAGTAAGATTGAAAAAAGCACTAAGCATAACGGTAATGCTTTTTGTACAAATTGCATTAATTTTTGATGATTTGAAAATGCTGGAATTTTAAGTAATTGTGGTAAATAAATGAGCGCTAAAATTGAAGCTAAACCCAAAGATAAGCTGGCCAAATCATATAAAGAAATATATTGAGCCAAACTCGTAAAAAATTCGATTAAATTACTGGATTGCAATGGAATATTAAGAATAAATTTTATTTGACCTAATGCAATTAAGACAGCTGAAGCAATGATAAAACTCTTAATCACAGGATGGCTAATGAGACGAATCAAAAAACCAAATCTAAATAGTCCCAATAAAAATGAAATTATGCCAACCATTACTGCTAGCAAATAGGCAGCTTGAATATAGACTGGTGAACCCACTTCATATAATGGCTGTAATGTAGCAAAAGTCATCATGGAGATTAATGCAACTGGACCAATTGAAAGGGTAGTACTCCCTCCAATCAATGCATAAGCAATCATAGGGATAATACTGGCATATAATCCCATAATTGGAGGTAAGCCTGCAATCATGGCATATGCCATGCCTTGTGGTACAAGCATTGCAAGCACGATCACAGATGCAAGAAAATCAGATTTAAAATCTTGAGTATTGTATTTTTTTAACCATTTCCAAGCTGGAATGATTCGTTCCACAGAATGCTTCGTTAAATCCATACAAATCTCTAAATCACATTTATGTATATATTATGCATAAAAAGTGATAAACAAGCACTGAGTATTGTTGATAAGGATCATCAAGAATTTGATTAATGATCCTTAGCGTATGAATTTAATCGAATATTTTTTTAAAAGGTTGTATGTGTTCAAGCTGATAAGCGAGATCTATCAGTAAACGTTCTTGTCCCAAATCAGCAGAAAGCTGAATACCTATCGGTCTTGAATCTAATTTGGTCATACCCATCGGCAATGATATCGCTGGAGCACCTGCGATATTCTGAATAGGTGTGAATGCCACATAATTCCTTAAACGCTCAAATAAAACATCAAATTCGAGTTGAGGTGAAAGATATCCAATTTGAGGCGAAACATGCGCTAAAACTGGCGAAAGGATGACATCATATTGTTGGAAGATTTTTTGATAGATGCGCTGGATTTGCTTTAAACGGTATAAAAATAAAGGGGTTTTATAGAAATTTTTCCTGTACAAGCTTGCAAGCCCAACTGTTAGATGATCTAACTCATTCACGTTAAAATCTTTGCCAAGTAGCGGTTTTCCAAACTGTTGAATCATAAATGATAAAAAACCCCAATAGTGGCTGAAATCATCTACAAACGAATCTGGAATAGGAAGTGAAAATTCTTCAATATGATGACCTAAATTCCTGAGTAATTGAGCAGTAGACTCAACAGTTTGACGGGTCTCAGCATCAGTATTGGTTTGCAATGAATCATAAACAAGACCAATCCGTAAAGGTTTGCTGGATGGATGCTGGATTAAGCCAATTTCGGGTAATTTTTTTGACTTATATTGTTTTTCCATTTCAGCAAAGAAAAACGCGGTATCCCGCACAGAACGTGTTAAAACACCATCTGAAACAAGGTCAATTGGTAAATACTGCGAACCTTCATTTGGATACCAACGACCACGTGTCGGCTTTAAACCGACTAAACCGCAATTTGCTGCAGGAATTCGTATCGAACCACCACCATCATTTGCATGTGCAATTGGTACTACGCCTGATGCAACGAGTGCCGCAGCTCCACCTGAAGAAGCTCCACACGAATAATCAGTATGCCAAGGATTGCGTGTGTAATCCCCAGACTTAAATTCTGTTGAAGCATTTAAGCCAAATTCAGGCATTTTAGATTTACCCAGTGCAATTAAGCCTGTATCTAACATTTGTTGAGTAATTTTAGAATTTTTGATCTTTTCCTTGGATTTGAACGATGTTGATCCTTGTTGCGTAGGAAAACCAATAAGATCCAAATTATCCTTAATAAATATAGGGATTGCAGAAAAAATCTGATTTGGTTTAAAAGTAGGCGAATTGAGTGTTTTTTCGAAGTTTTCGAATTCAATTGCATTTAGCAGAGGATTTACAATTTTTGCGCGTTCAATCGTAGCTCTTAAAACTTCATCAATTGAGATGTCTTTAGATTGAATTCTGTTAGAGAGCTCAATCGCATCACTCGTACCTAATATATCATCCGTGAAAGCATGAATTCTTTTTTGATTTTCCATAATCGATTTTCTTTAAAATTGACTAAGCATATGTATACACATGAAATATTCATTTGTCGATTGACCAGAGATTCATTTACTATAATTTCGCATAATGTATATTATGTTAAATAGAGTATTTGGAACAACAACCCTTAACATTGGTTTATATAATTTGTGATGGCTAAGAATTCAGTATCAAGGAATCTTAGATAAAACTCATCATTGAGAAAAAAATTTTGATGAAATAATCAGATGTAATACATGCACTGATCAAATATTACTTGAAGAATCTAAAACCCAAACAAGCTGTAAAATTTAGGAGGATTAACAGCCCTTTTATTCTTTAATTTAAGACGAGAGTCCACCATTAGATAACATGGACTCTTTTTAACTATTTTTTAATAGGTCCTTTTTTCTTTCTAATGGCTTTGGCTAGTTTATATAATCAGCTTTAGAGTGATATAACTCATTCAATAAATGGCTCATAAGCTCATAAGCGTCAAAGACATCATCTTGTGATATTTCAGAATTAGCATGACTTCCCGCATTACCAAGCCATAAGCTCGCCTAAAACAGCATTTTTATCCTTTGCTTTAGCAATTCTAGAATCTAAAGTTAGCCTATTATTTTTCCCATTTTTTCTAGAATATCTAGGAACACCATATTCCGTTAGAAGATTTTCTATGGCAGCTCTAACTTTGTTAGCTGCTGAACCAGGTGATTGAAGTGTTAACGAAAAAGCTTCAATTAATAATGAATTAACACTATCAGGACATTTTTCTGGAATATTGAAAAAATGTATTGTAGGGATAAATATTTTAGGAAGATAAAACGAACAGTATTGTTGTTCCATTTCACCATGTTCATTATGTTCATTAGGTTTTAGTTCCCAATCGACAGATCTAATACCAGAACATATGACTGACTCAGCACAATCTGAATTATTACAAACAAGTACGGTAGTAAAAACTGAATTTAGCCATTCTGGCTCCCAGTAGTCATCATCTGCTTGCATTTTTTTTGACAATGCAGTGTATTCTGCAAAAAACTTATCGTTAATTAATTTCAAACTTAGATTCGCGCAACTAGGACAAGGAAAAGTGACGTTATCTGTCCGTTTAAAGTATCTTTTATAAAGCTGTCTATTCATCTTAATTTAACAAGTCATTCTGAAATCACATAACTTCCATTTTATTTTAAATACAATATCTTAAACAGCGCACCAATACTAGCTATTGTCTTGTTACATGGCATAAAACAACTAATGATTAGAATTCAAATTAGGAAAAAAAATTAAAAGCAAAACACAATCTGTCATTTTTGATGGACCATTGAGTATAGAAAGCAACGTTCACAATTTTTGTCTAGCTCAGGTTATAATGCTCAGCTTACACAATTCAGTTGATCTATTATGAACACCTCCAATGATCCTTTACATGGCAAAAAACTTGCTGACATTTTAGATGAGTTATTGGATTACTACGGAGGTTTTGAAGGATTAAGTCGTAAAATTGAAATTCGTTGTTTTTGCATCGACCCGAGTGTTAAATCATCTTTACGATTTCTACGGACTACTCCATGGGCACGTGAAAAAGTAGAAAGCTTATATTTGTATGCTCTCCGTCAAAAAGCTAAACAGAAATTGTAGCTAATAAAAAACTTAAGCTATGTTTAGCTTTTTACACACAATTTTAGAATAGCCTTAATGAGTATCTATCGTTATTGTTGACAGCGTGTAGTTATGGGTGGAAGCTCCACTCTCCTACTACATAGGACAACGATCAATTATCTAAATCCAGTCTTATCAAGTCTAGAGCTAAAAGCTATAATATGTTTTTAAAAAGTTTTAGATCATATGCTCGAACTCATTCACTCATATCCTCAAGCCAAATTGGTGAATACTTTCCAAGCATTAGCGAATGAAGTTTTTGAAGACCCTGTCAATGCTTTATGTTGGTATAGGCATTTAGACTTCAATTTCGAAGAAATCGTTAGAAAACTTACACTCATAGAAGATATTACTGAAATTACCATCGCTCAATTAGAGCAACTCAAACTTTCAGACTCTGCAAGCAAAGCGAGAGACATTATCCTCAATGATATAATGTTACTCACCGAATTGGGTGCATCTCCGTCTTTAAACTTAATCAAAGAATATCAGCGTGATGAAGAATTGGATTTTATCAGCACTGATGTATATTCTTTTCATGTAGATCGATCGCCATTAGCAACGGATACATATCTGTGTACCTATTACGGGGCGGCTAGCGATATTATTTCCAATGATCAGGTTGAACAAAAAATTCATATTCCAGAAATCCGTCAAAAAATTAAATCATTGTTTGATGGCGAAGACCATGAGTTTGAGGATTTTCTTGAAGAGACCTATATGGATCTTCACTATCAACCTAAAAATGGTGCAGCACCTTTAAATTTAGGAATTGGTCATCTCTGGCGTTTGGCTGTAGATCATCCTGATCAGAAAGTACTTCCTTGTATTCACCGTGCTCCAAAAGAAAATGCAGGAGAACTCAGATTACTCTTAATTTGTTAAGGAATTCCTTGCTCAATTTAGGCGAATAATTCTTTTTCAGCTTCAAATGGATTAAAGAAATTACACCAAACGATTGGTCCTAAACTCATCTCCGAATCAGTAAGTAAACATTGATCAAAATTCTGGATTAATTGCTCTTTATCCATCTCTTGACCAATTAAAACAATTTCCTGTCTGGCATCACCCGTTTCTGGATGCCAACTCGATTCAATTTCCTGAATAGATTGCGTATCTTGTGGCCATTCCTCTTGTGGTACCGAAGCCCACCAATATCCTGCTTGACCATGCCGAGCCATACCTCCAGCTTGTGACCAAGCCATAGCCATTGTTGGTTCCGCAGCAAGCCAAAAAAATCCTTTTGAGCGTATAACACCTTTCCATTCTGAATGAATAAAATTGTAAAAACGTTGTGGGTGAAAGGGTCTTCTTGCTCTATATACGAAACTTTCGATTCCATATTCTTCAGTTTCAGGCTTATGCTCTCCTCTCAACTCTTTTAACCAACCAGGTGCTTGTGAGGCTTCATCAAAATTAAAAAGCTGTGTGTTGAGTATTTTATCGAGTTCAACCTGACCAAATGTAGATGACTCAATTTTTGCTCTAGGGTTAAGCTTTTTGAGAATCGCATAAAGCTGGGACTTCTGATGCTCATCGATTAAATCAGTTTTGTTTAGAATAATAACATCACAAAATTCGATTTGATCTATCAGTAAATCCACAACAGTACGTTGGTCAAATTCTCCAAGTGATTCGCCACGCTCATGAAGAAGATCATATGAACGATAATCACGTAAAAAATTGAATGCATCGACTACGGTCACCATGGTATCTAAACGAGCGTACTCATTTAGAGATACGCCGTCTTCATCTTCAAACGTAAATGTTTCGGCTACAGGTAGAGGCTCTGATATTCCGGTAGATTCAATGACGAGTTGATCAAATTTTTTCTCTTCCGCTAATCGTCTTACTTCTACTAATAAATCTTCTCTCAAAGTACAGCAAATACATCCATTACTCATTTCAACGAGTTTTTCTTCCGTTCGTGATAATTCCGCCCCACCTTCTCTGACTAAAGCCGCATCAATATTGACTTCTGACATATCGTTCACAATTACTGCGACACGTTTTCCTTCTCTATTATTTAAAATATGATTTAAAAGTGTGGTTTTTCCTGCACCAAGAAATCCAGATAGCACAGTGACAGGTAATTTATACGGTTGTGAAGAATCAATATTCATGGTGAGTTACTCGTTTTCATGTTCAACCACATCATTTGATCGCTTATTGCAATCAATGAATGATCTTGATTTTTGATGTAACTAAATCATAATTGTTATGTTATAACATTTCAACATGTTTAATGTTTAGTTAAACTTAAATAAAATTTATTTATAGTGATTCTAAATTGTATTCATCACTGTAGAATCATAAGTAAAACTAAAGAATCTATGTCTTAATTTTTATAATCATATGAGCATATAACAATGAATTTAATCAATCTTATTATTCGTACCACTTTAAGTACTTCTCTGTTACTTGGAGTTTCGAATACGTATGCCGTGGTTGCAGGCGGAATGGTTTCTACTGACTACCATTGGAACAATATTCCTGCTAATGGCTTTGCAACACTTGAAAATCAAATCATCATTACCAATGAGCCAGGAAATGATGGTAATACATTTTGGGCCAATCAATTTTCATTAAAAAATGGAAATATCGGTTATGTTGGATTACAGCAACGAAGCAATGATCAGAAGTATTTAAATTTCTCAATCTGGAAAACGACATCTTGGAAATCAGGATACCCTGCGTATTGCAGACAATTTGATCATGAAGGTGATGGCGTTCAATGTGACTTACCTTATGAATGGAAAGAAGGCACGAAATATAATTTTAAGATTGTGAAAAATAATGACAGTACAGTTTCAGCTTTTGTTAAAGACATGAGTACTGGTAAACAACTTGAAATTGCAAAAATCAATGTGCCTCAGACCTGGGGTGGTTTTGATAGTTTAGCTACATTTACCGAAAATTTCAGACAGCACCAACAACCCAACGGTATTTATGGCTATAACAGTTGTAATGATGTTCATACATCTGTTTCTGCCACCTATTCTGCAATAGCAAACTCTTCAATTAAGTCTAAATCACAAACGACTAAAACTTATGGAAATTGTGTACAAGTGGCATCAGCGCATTGCACGGATGATTCTACTTGCATTTCTACTGTGAATAATGCCAATTACACCCAGCAAAAACCTTTCACTTTGAAAAATGGTGCACGTGGTTTTTGTGCAGATAGCTTGAATGGTGGTCAACAAATGGGATTGTATTCATGCGATCCCAACAACGGCAATCAACGTCTGAGTACGGATCACACACATCGTTTATACTTAACTCATCGGGATGCTTGTTTGATGGGCGATGTTAAAGATAATTTTGTTAAAGTTGCGCCGTGCAATAATGATAGTAGTCAACGATGGCTGTATAGCCGCCATACAAGCCAATATATCAACTTAAAAACAGGTCTATGCCTTGATGCCGCTGATGGTGCAAATAGTATGGCACGCTTACAAATGATTGGATGTCAAAGCAATAATTCATATCAAACGTGGAAAATTACACGTTAACTTATTAAATTCAGAGCTTTAGCATTTAAAGCTCTGAATTTTAATGCTGAAATTTTAATTTTTTTGCTTTCTTTGAGTGACTCGTACTAATTTTGGTACAATTTGATATCTAAATTAGAGATTTTACTCATAGATAAGCCAGCTCACTCAGGTTAAAAGCATTCTTAATACTGGCTCAAAAAGCGAAATAAGTTCAATGATTTTAGGGAGATATTTGTCTAAGGTATATTTGTAATATTGATGACAGCAATAAAATAAAAACAATTAAAAATATTCTTCATAAATCGTTGCTATTTTTCCGATAGCGCCGTTAATGATGAGAACAAAATTCTTCAAAATATTAAAACTTAATAAATGAGATTAGACGTTTAGTTGTTTATCTCTGAAGATAGAAATCAAAAGCCCTATTTTAATATTGGAGAGAATCAAATTCTAACCTCATGTTTAATATGAACATTCATAGTTTTATTTTTTCAATCCATTGTCCTTCATGAATTATAAATTATAGGATATCTAGTTGATTTATGAATTTGGCTGAAATCAGTTAATACTTGAGCATAGTCATCTATGTAACCTCAAAAAATCTTAGTGAACTTTTTTCACAAGAATTATTTCTAAATAAATTCTTGAAAAAAAATTGCGTAAAATTTTACTCTCCTCGTCATATTCATGACCTATTTTTGGTCAATTCTTACTTCTATCACTCATTAAATAAATACTAAGTTGATAAGTTTTTTTACTAATAATCTTTGATATGTCGATATTTTATTTATTGATGAGTCTAATTTAAAAATTACATTTTTGCTTAGGCTATTTTGGTATTCAAAATTTAAGCCTAAGCATTTGAAGATTTTCTTAAATTAGAAACTATAGGTGAAAGCCACTACACCTAAATTTTTCTGTTTTTCGTTATAGCGGTTCTTACCACCAAAAATATATTGTCCACTCAATCCGAGTTCTGGTGTCAAGGCATAATCTAGCCCGATAGATGAGAAGCGATAAGTAAATTCTCGTTTTGTATCACCGAGCTCTAGACCTTCATATTTCCCATTATCATTAAAATAGCTCGCTGCAGCACTTGCTGTAGCAGATAATTTATCATTGAGTTGGTGGGTATATATTACGTTTAGATAAGTATCCCCTTGGTTTGCATACACGACATCATATGTATATGCAGATAAACTGGTTGATAAAGAGTTTTTATCATTGAATTGGTGTGTGGCAGTTACCCCCATTTCATTGGAAGTTGTATTTGACGCGTTCGGATAGAAATAAGTGGCATTCCAAATATTCCAATTTGTCCTACCAGTATCAAAACTGTAGCCGACAATAAAGTCGTGCTCTAATTTATCAGTTTTACGGCGCTTATCACCTTGAAGTTCAGCATAAGAGTAGCCTAGTGTAGAACCCCAATACCCGACATAGAAGTTGTTATAACTAAGGTTTAGACCTGTTTGAATTGCGAGGTCATCATTTTCTGGTGCATTTGTTAAACCACGTGAAATGTATTTGGAGGTTAATGTGACATATCCATCAAATTGAATTGGTGAATTTGTTTCTTGATTCGTAGAATTTGCATAACTGGGTAAAATAATAAAGCTAGCAGTGCTCAACAGCACTGCTTGAGTCGTTTTAATCATCATAAAATTTATAATTTAGAAAATGAGGGTGAAGTTTCTGCACGATAAAATGGTGCATCTGAAGGGGTTAAAGCAGGTCGATTACGAATGTGATCTGCAATCTTCTCGGCCATCATGATCGTCGTTGCATTGAGGTTACCAGTAATAATCAGCGGCATGATAGAAGCATCGACCACTCGCAACCCATCTATTTCATGGACACGACCGTAACCATCTACAACAGCTAAATCATCTTCACCCATTTTACAGCTACACGAAGGATGATACGCTGTTTCTGCATGATTTTTTACAAATTCATCAATTTGCTGATCTGTTTTTAATGCTGAACCTGGACTAATTTCTCTACCTCGATACTGATCTAATGCAGGCTGATGCATAATTTCTCGTGTAATTCTCACTGCATCACGGAATTCGCGCCAATCTTGTTCAGTGCTCATGTAGTTAAATAAAATGCTCGGATGATCAAAAGGATTTTTCGAGGTTAAACGAATTCTTCCTCTTGACGGCGATCGCATAGATCCAACATGTGCTTGAAAACCATGTTCATTGATTGCATTCGTACCATTATAGTTAATTGCAATTGGTAAAAAGTGATACTGGAGATTCGGCCACTCAAACTCATCACTAGAGCGAATGAATCCACCTGCTTCAAACTGATTGCTTGCACCAATTCCTTTACCCAAAAACAGCCATTCAGCGCCAATTTTAGGTTGGTTATACCATTTTAATGCAGGGTAAAGACTGACGGGCTTCTTACATTGGTATTGAAGATACATTTCTAAATGATCTTGCAAATTTTCACCCACTCCCGGTAAATCTTGCACAACCTTTACATCCAGTGACTCTAATAATGACTTAGCCCCTACCCCCGAACGCTGTAAAATTTGAGGTGATGCAATAGCACCTGCGCACAGCAATACTTCTCGCTCAGCATAGACCTTGTGTAAATTAGTTGCATCTTGACCAAGAATGTATTCAACACCGATAGCTTGTTTTTTTTCAAATAAGATTCGATTGGTTGTGGCATGCGTAATAATCGTTAAATTCTGACGACCTTTAGCCATATCTAAATAGCCACGAGCGGTACTGGAACGTCTGCCTTGAGGTGTCACCGTACGATCCATTGGACCAAAGCCTTCTTGTTGGTATCCATTTAAATCATCCGTACGTGGATATCCAGCTTGCACACCCGCTTCAACCATTGCATGAAATAACTCATTATTGTCGGAGTTTGGCGTAGCAACACTAACTGGGCCTTGATCACCGTGATATTCATTTGCACCAATATCTCTAGACTCTGCTTTTTTATAGTAAGGTAAACATTCAGCATAGCGCCAATGACTGAGTCCTTTCATTTGAGACCATTGCTCTAAATCCATGGCATTCCCACGGATATAACACATACCGTTAATTAATGATGAACCACCTAAACCTTTACCACGTCCACATTCCATACGGCGGTTATTCATATGTGGTTCTGGATCGGTCAAATATGCCCAATTATAACGTCGACCTTGTAAAGGATAAGCCAAAGCAGCAGGCATTTGAGTTCTAAAATCTAAACGGTAGTCAGGGCCACCCGCTTCAAGGAGCAGAACTTTGATATCTGGATCTTCGGTGAGTCTCGCTGCAAGTACATTCCCAGCAGAACCTGCACCTATGATAATGTAATCATATGTCATAGTGTTCTCCTTAGGCTTTAAATACAGATTGAAATGGACTTAATTCCACTTGTACCGATTTGATTTGCGTGTAGTGTTGTAAAGTCGTTAAACCATTCTCTCTTCCTACACCAGAATGCTTATAGCCACCGACTGGCATTTCAGCTGGCGATTCACCCCACGTATTGATCCAACATATACCTGCTTCAATTTGGTGGATGATTCGATGTGCTTTGACAATATCAGGGGTAACCACGCCAGCAGCCAATCCATAAGAAGTATTATTAGCGCGACGAATCACTTCTTCTTCTGATGTATATGTCAAAATACTCATCACAGGACCGAAGATTTCCTCTTGAACAATGGTCATCTCATCTCGACAATCACTGAAGATTGTAGGCAGTACAAAAGCACCATTTTTTAAATGATCATCTGTTGCTCTAGAACCACCACACACTAAACGTGCTCCCTCCCTTTTAGCAGAATCGATGAATGCTAAAATTTTATTCATATGCGCAAAGCTAGATACTGGTCCAAAATTTGTTTCTGGATCTAGCGGATTACCTAAGCGGAGATAAGGAATACGTTCTAATAGCTTTTCTTCAAATTTTGGCTGTAATGATTCTGGAATAAATACTCGTGTCCCATTCGTACAAACCTGTCCAGAACTATAGAAATTTGCCATCATTGCAATATCTGCAGCTAAGTCTAAATCAGCATCTTCACAAATAATTAATGGTGACTTCCCACCCAACTCCATCGTGACTTCTTTAAGACTCGATTCAGCAGCTTGAGCCATCACTTTTTTTCCAGTGCTCACACCACCAGTAAATGAAATTTTCGCAATATTTACATGCTGGCTTAAATAGGCACCAATATCACCGCCCCCTGTTACAACATTGAATACCCCATCTGGCACTCCAGCTTCGGTATAAATTTCTGCCAATTTAAAGGCTGTTAATGGGGTAATCTCGCTGGCTTTGAAAATCATTGCATTCCCCGCCGCCAAAGCAGGTGCTGACTTCCATAAGGCAATTTGAATTGGATAATTCCATGCTCCTATACCAGCTACAATTCCCAAAGGTTCACGGCGTGTATAGACAAATGAATCTGTTCTTAAAGGAATCTGTTGACCCTCGAGTACAGGTAAAATTCCAGCGTAGTATTCGAGTACATCAGCACCTGTCACAATATCTACAGTCGATGTTTCACTATAGGCTTTCCCACTATCTAAGGACTCAATGGTGGCAAGTTCATCATTTCTTTCACGTAAAATAGCTACAGCTTTATTTAAAATTCTTGAACGCTGCATAAAAGTCATTTCTGCCCAAATTTTCTGTCCTTGTTGGGCAGATAGAATGGCTTGATCCACATCCTGTTGAGAACATGCTTGAATGGTCGCGAGAACTTGCCCCGTGGCTGGATTAATCGAATCAAA
This sequence comes from Acinetobacter sp. DSM 11652, assembly GCF_900109815.1. Lineage (NCBI taxonomy): Bacteria > Pseudomonadati > Pseudomonadota > Gammaproteobacteria > Moraxellales > Moraxellaceae > Acinetobacter > Acinetobacter sp. DSM 11652. Next base: position 22,934 of record NZ_FOBK01000002.1, on the reverse strand, counting down.
AGTTTGACCTGATTGAGCATCGACGAATTGTCCATGAATATAAGGACGTTGTAATGGGAATTTATTCATACGATTAGCCTCAGATATAGTAAATATTAAAAATTATTGTGTAAGTTGCTGCTGGATAAAGGCATGGCAAAGACGGATAGAAAGATCAGTATCAATCTCACTTCTTGTTAATGCGCCCCTTAACCAGAACCCATCAATTAATGCAGCCAACCCTTGAGCTGCTTGCTCAGCTTTTAGGGGGCTTAAACGTTTTAAAAACTCATGTTTTAAATTTGAATGTAGACGACAGTGATTCACTTGCTGTAATCGGTGTAGATCGGGTTGATGCAAACTAATAGCCCAAAACGCGAGCCATACTTTCATCGCGGCTTGATTGGTCTGAGGAGTAGCAAAATTCGCTTTAACAATCGCCATTAAACGATCTTCTGGAGAATGTCCAACCTCTGATTTTAGATCCCTTACACTTTCTCCAAGTTGCTGTAGTAAATAGCGCATGGTTGCCTCAATCAATCCATTCTTGCCACCAAAATAATGACTAATAATACCCGTGGAGACACCTGCTCTTTGCGCGATCTGTTGAATGGATGCATCAGCAAAACCGAGCTCATTTACAGTGGAGAGAGTGGCATCAATCAATTGTTGACGACGAATGGGTTGCATACCAACTTTTGGCATAAGATGACCTAAACTTACAGGAGATTATAATTAGCGTTTATCAATAAGAACGCTGTAACATTAGTAAACGTTTTTTTAATTGAACGCTCAATCAATAAAAATTATAGTGCTATTACTTCCATGATGTACAGCTCAGTTTGTTTTGTATTTGCAAAAGTTTGTAATTGTGGATCAAGCAAGCTTCTATCAAGATATAAATCGAACTGCGCTGTAGATCATTTCATTACTCATTGAATGGTCACTGATTTATGCATAACAAAAATGATCAAACGCAGGATAGTTTGAATAAGGTCGTGTTCTATGTATCAGCATCATTGATACTTTTGTTTTCGATCACCACAATTTTGTTTAATGAAGCTGCTAATAACGTCATTACACAAACCCTCGATTGGGTAAGCAGAACCTTTAGTTGGTATTACCTGTTGGCTGCGACACTCTATTTTGTCTTTATTGTATTTATCGCATGCTCTCGATATGGCGAAATTAAATTAGGACCTAAACACTCTAAGCCTGAATTTAGTTTACTAAGTTGGTCTGCAATGCTCTTTTCTGCGGGTATTGGTATTGATCTCATGTTCTTTTCCGTGGCTGAACCTTTATCGCATTACATGAACCCACCTGTGGGTGAAGGACAAACCTTTGAAGCAGCACGTCAGTCCATGGTATGGACCTTGTTTCATTATGGTTTAACTGGTTGGAGCATGTATGCATTGGTTGGTGTAGCCTTAGGTTACTTCAGTTATCGTTATAACCTTCCCCTTACGATCCGTTCAGCTCTCTACCCTATTTTTGGAAAAAAAATTAACGGCCCTATAGGTCATACTGTAGATACAGCAGCCGTCTTAGGTACAATTTTTGGTATCGCGACTACCTGTGGTATTGGTGTCGTACAACTCAATTATGGTCTTCATGTTCTTTTCGATCTACCTGAAAATTTGTGGATTCAAGCTGGTCTAATCGGGATCGCGGTGGTCATTACTGTCATCTCAGTAACGGCAGGTGTGAATAAAGGGATTCGCGTACTTTCTGAAATCAATATCTATGTCTCGATTGGATTACTCCTCTTTATTCTTTTGATTGGCAATACAGAATTCTTGCTCGCAGGCTTAATCCAAAATTTAGGTGATTACCTCAGTCAATTCCCAAAATTGAGTTTAATGAGTTTTCCATTCGAACAACCTAAAGAATGGATGAACAGTTGGACGCTTTTCTTTTGGGCTTGGTGGATTGCATGGTCGCCATTTGTTGGTCTGTTTTTAGCACGTATTTCTCGTGGTCGTACAATTCGTGAATTTGTATTTGGTACGTTGATTATTCCGCTACTATTTACACTGACTTGGCTATCCATCTTTGGAAATAGTGCGCTTCACAATGTAATTTTTGATGGCAATGCGCAACTCGCAACTACCGTTTTAGAAAATCCAGCGCATGGTTTCTATGACCTACTTGCACAATATCCTGGTTTTACCTTCTTAGCAGGTATAGCAACAATTACAGGATTATTATTTTACGTTACTTCTGCAGACTCAGGCGCTCTTGTTTTGGGTAATTTCACGACAAAATTCACCAATATCGAGCATGACTCTCCAAGATGGCTCAGCGTATTTTGGGCTATAGCCATTGGTTTACTCACCTTGGCGATGCTGATGGCAAATGGTATTACTGCCTTACAGAACACAACCATCATCATGGGTCTGCCTTTTAGCTTTGTCATATTCTTTGTGATGGCGGGTTTATACAAATCCTTGAGATTGGAAGATTTCAGACAAGCCAGTACTAGCTTAAATGCCGCGCCAGTCGTGGGCAATGTGGATATTCTCAATTGGAAAAAGCGACTCAGTCGCGTAATGCTTCATCCAAGCCATGAACAAACATTAAAAATGTTAGATGATGTGTGTAAACCTGCAATGGATGCCGTGGCACAGGAACTTTTATCCAAAGGTGTCAAAGTCGATGTGAATACCAAGCCTCTTGAAGATAATGCTGAGCTTTATCATTTGGACCTCATTATTCACTTGAATGAAGAAGAAAATTTCGTCTATGAGATTTGGCCCGTTCGTTATGATACCCCTAACTTTAGTACCCGTGCTAAACGAACAAAGCGTTATTACTATCGTTTAGAAAGTTACTTATTTGAAGGTTCGCAAGGTAATGATTTGGTCGGTTACAACAAAGAACAAGTGATTAACGACATTTTGGACAAATATGAACGTCATATGATGTACCTTCATATTAACCGAATCAGTCCAGGTAAACGTCCACAATTTCCTGATCGTGACATTTAGTTAGTAGTAGCTCATCTAAACAAGGAAAATGACCATGTCAGAAAGTCTAAACGCCTTTGCTCTATTTTTTTCGTTGCTTAATCCCTTTTTAATGAGCATTTATATGCTTGGGATTATTCGAAATTCAGATGCAAAAGTTTTTAATATGGCGCTGATCCAAGGTAGTTTGATTAGCTTTGTGGTTTTTGTCATTTTTGCTAAAACAGGTGAAGCCTTCTTTAATGATGTACTGCATGCACGATTTGAATCTTTCCAAATTTTTGGTGGAATCATTTTCTTGGTGATTGGATACCGTTATGTATTTGAAGGTGCTGATACGATTGGGGTCATGCGTGGAGCACCAAACCATTTGGCTGGTACGATCGCCATGCCTTTTATGATCGGTCCAGGAACAATCTCTGCATCGGTAATCACTGGCATTCAATTAAGTTTATGGCAGACGATCACAGTCATCTTTATGACCTTATTCTTAACCTGTAGTCTTTTGATATTAATGAAATATTTGCATGATAATTTACAGCATAAATATTCTAATTATATCGACTTATATGTAGATATCGTGGGTCGTGTTGCTGCATTGCTTATCGGTACGATTGCCATTGATATGATCGTGACTGGTGTTACTGGGATCATCAATGGCTAATTGAAGGTTGTTGGTGATATTTATAAAAAAGGAGTCTTATCATTGACTCCTTTTTTTAAACCCTAATATTTAGAATCTATATCCGATATTTAAACTATACACCGTTGGATCTACGTCCACACTTCCTACCTTTTCTCCATTTACTTTTACATCAGTTTTGATATCCGCATATCGGATATCAGCACCAACACTCCATTGAGGGTTAAATTGGTAATCTACGCCTATTTGACCAGCCCAACCAAAAGAATCTGAGAGATCGAACTTATCACCACTATATAATCGGTCATTAAAAAAATAGGTGTAATTTAAGCCCAGACCCACATAAGGTTGTAACTTTTCATTGGGTAAGAAGTGATATTGCACACTGAAAATTGGAGGTAAATGTTTTGTTTTTGCGACTTCATTACCAGCAACATTAATTTTATGTTCAGGTGGCAAACCGACTAACACATCAAATGCGATATTTGGTGTATAAAAATAAGAGATCGTACCAGTGACTCCCCAAGCATCATCTATCGTGACGGGTGCTGTTTGATTAAAAATACTACCTGGAGAAGATGTGGGATCAATATTGCTAATCGCACCTCTTATCTTCCATTTATAATCTGCGCTGTGCGCATTAGAACTTAATGCCACGGTACTCAATAAAATCGCGAATAAACTAAAACTTAATTTATCATTCATATCATTACCCATTTTTTATAAATATCTGAAATTTTGAAGATTGTTAATCAATTAAATTGAATGCTTTAGATCATATCGATAATTCTTTTTGTTGGTTATTTTTTATTCTGATTTGTTTTGATGATTTTTTATTTAAGAAAATTTATTCAATTTAAATGGATTTTTGGAATATTGTTTTTAATTTAAGTGAGGAAAGAACATACGCCTAATTTGGATTCCAATCAGTAATGATGAAACAAGAAACAAATCTTATTGACCTTACCACAATGGGAAGGTTTAGAATGATCATGACCTTATTTCAATCAGCATATGGAGTTAAGTATGTCATCTACTTCAACTAAATCTATTCAAATCAAAATTGAAGGAATGACCTGTGCTGCTTGTGTAAGCCGAGTTGAAAACTCATTAAAAAAAGTCGAAGGTATTCAAGATGCCAGCGTAAACCTCGCCGCTGAAATAGCACAAATTGAGTTAACAACAGATGTACAAGATCAACAAATCATTCAAGCCGTAAATAAAACAGGTTTTAAAATTAAAAAATGCGCAACAATAAAATTAAAAATTTTAGGCATGACTTGTGCTGCATGTGTGAGCCGAGTTGAACGTTCTTTACTAAAAATACCAGGTGTATTAGCAGCACAAGTAAGTTTGGCAACTGAGATAGCAAGCATTGATCTACTTTATCCAGTTCCTGTTGATCAAGTTATTGAGCGTATTGAAAGATCAGGGTTTGAAGCTGTACTTGAACAGCAAACGATCACAGCACTTCCAAATCGCGAACTTGAATCAAAAAAAATTCTCAAGCATTTTATTATCGCACTTGTACTCAGTTTACCTATATTTATCATTGAAATGGGCTCGCACCTCTTGCCTTCATTTCATCATTTTATAGGTACTTACATCAGTCAGAATCAGAGCTGGTTATTCCAATTTATTCTTGCGACTTTAGTTATTTTTATACCTGGACGGCATTTTTTCACACAAGGTATCAAGTCACTGATAAATTTACATCCTGACATGAATTCTTTGGTGAGTTTAGGATCAGGAGCTGCCTATTTATATTCTATTGTTGCTACGTTCTTTCCAAGTTTATTGCCACAACAGTCAGTACATGTCTATTACGAGCCTGCAACACTCATTATTACATTTATTTTGTTAGGCAAATATCTAGAAGCACGAGCTAAAGGTCGAACTTCTGCAGCGATTCAACATCTGATTGGCTTACAACCTAAAACAGCGCGAGTTAGAGTATCTGACCTCCAGACTAAAGATATATCGATTGATAAAATTACAATCGGTATGCAGGTTGAAGTTCGGCCTGGTGAAAAAATTCCTGTAGATGGCGTGGTTATTTCAGGTGAAGGCTTTGTAGATGAGTCAATGATCAGTGGAGAATCTTTTCCAATCCACAAATTGATGGGTTCAGAAGTTGTTGGTGGAACCCTCAATCAAAATGGATTTCTTGTCATTGAAACCAAACATTCTTCTGAAAATAGCATTTTATCTTCAATTATTCAGTTGGTTGAAAATGCTCAGACACAAAAGCTCCCCATACAATCTTTAGTCGATAAAGTCACCTTATGGTTTGTTCCAGTTATCCTCTTAATTTCGATGATTACTTTCATCGCGTGGCTGGTGATTGGACCTGAACCTAATCTGAGCTATGCTTTGATTAACGCCGTTTCTGTTTTGATTATTGCATGCCCTTGTGCGATGGGACTTGCAACCCCGATGTCGATAATGGTTGCGACGGGACGTGCTGCTGAACACGGAATTTTATTTAAAAATGCGACTTCACTTCAAAAACTTCGAGAAATTTCAACATTTGCATTTGATAAAACTGGAACATTAACAATAGGGCAACCTGCGATTAGTCATATCGAGATTTTCGCACCATTTACACATCAACAGGTTCTACAAACTGTTGCATCCGTTGAATATCATTCCGAGCACCCAATTGCTAAAGCGATTGTTCAATATGCTTCCGATCATCATATAAAGATGATCGAAATTTCTGAGTTTAAGAGTATTTCAGGATTCGGCATTCAAGCACAATTGAATGGTCAGGATATTAAAATTGGATCTGTAGAATTTATTACTCGAGAAAATGCAAAGATTTCTCATGCACTCTCTCACCATCAAAGATTACTAGATGAAGCTCAAACACCCATCGCGGTCTCCATCGATGGTGAGCTTGCATCAATTATTTTAATCACGGATCAATTAAGACCTGAAACCTACGAGGTTATGGCTCAATTTAAAAAAAACGACAAGCACATTGCTTTGATTACTGGCGATCATCAAAATGCAGCGCAATATGTGGCTAATCAACTCAATATCAATGCAGTTTATGCACAAGTCAAACCACATGAAAAGTTAAACATCGTTGAGACCCTTCAAACGCGATATGGAAATGTTGCTTTTGTTGGTGATGGTATTAATGATGCTCCTGCACTTGCGCAAGCTCAAGTCGGTATTGCGATAGGTTCAGGTACGGATGTCGCCATTGAAACGGCTGACCTTATTTTAATGTCATCAAATTTGAATAACTTATCTAAAGCCATCAAATTAAGCGAAATGACCATTAGAAATATTCATCAAAATCTGTTCTGGGCTTTTTTATACAATATTTGTCTGATTCCGATTGCTGCAGGCATACTTTACCCCTTGACTGGTATCCTGCTCTCACCTGTTTTAGCCGCAATCGCAATGGCACTTTCTTCGGTATTTGTATTAGCGAATGCCTTAAGACTCAAAACTTTGAAATTAAATTAGCAGCTTAAAACAAAGGAAAGATCATGAATATTGGCGAATTAGCACGACGTTCAGGCTTAACTGCTAAAATGATTCGATATTACGAAAAAATCGATCTCATTTCTGTTCCGATCAGAAGCGCTAGCGGTTATCGTGTTTACACAGAGCAAGACCTTTCGACTTTAAGTTTTATTAAACATGCTAAAGATCTTGGTTTTTCGATCGATCAAATCAAAAGTTTAGTTGAGCTTTGGAAAAATCCTGACAGAAAAAGTGCTGATGTGAAAAAAATTACAGATCAACATATCCATTTTTTGACAGAACAAATTCATTCGATGCAATCAATGATTTTAAAATTAAAGGCTGCGAGTCAGATGTGCTCTAATGATTCGACTTCAAACTGCAGTATTCTGAATCAAATTGAACATATTCAATCGTGACAGTGATAGATGTTAACTAACGCAAGAGGTTATTATGAAATTATTTATTGAAAATATTAGTTGTTCGGGTTGTGCTAAAGGTGTCACTGCATCTGTATTGTCACTTGATCCTAATGCAAGCGTCAATGTAGATGTTGCCAACAAAATTGCAGATATTCGTACAACATATAGCTTTGAAAAAATCGCTGAAGTTTTGACTGAAGATGGTTTCCCTCCTGAATTAAAAGATTAAATTGCCATAAAAAAGGCGAAACATTATTTCGCCTTTTTTGATAAAACGCATACCGTAGTATGCGTATTTTTAAAGAATTAATAAATGATTTGACCGTTTTGAAGTAACTGCTCCAACGTCAGATCTGCATTTTGAGGACCAATATTCAACAATTGAGTAGCTTCAAATTGTGTACCTTCACCATCGCGATCGATTGAAATTACAGAATCTTTAACAGTGATATATTTACTTAAGATATCCGCAACTTGATCAGTCGAATCTGTTGAGAATGTAGTTGAAGTATTAGCATCAACAAATAGTTGAGATACATCAATTACATCGACACCTGCTTCGAAATCTGACCACGTATCAAAACCATTTCCACCCGTTGCATCGGCTTCATCAAGTAAGTTGAAGATTAATTTATCCGCGATATCACTTCCAGTGAATGCGTCATTAAATTTCGAACTTGTAAATGATTTGTTTACATCAAAGCTTAAAGTAGCTGTTGAAGTCGTTCCACCAACTGTCGAAACAGTATAGCTAAATTCTTCTTTACCAAATCCTTTTCCTGAAGGTGTATACGTATAGCTACCATCATTATTGAAAACAAGAGTACCAAATTTACCTTCGACAGTTACACTAGGATTACCACTATAAGTCGACGTCGTTAATCCATTAATAGTATAAGAACTAATAGAATTTAAACCGTCATCATTATTAGAAACGTTTCCAATAACTGGTTCTAAAGCAACTGGAGTAAATTCATTCAAGTACGTTGTATTAAACGTAATTGTAGAGTCTTTGAAATAAGCAAGTCCAGGATTAACAAGACTAGCTTGTACAGTATATACGCCAGCCGGAAGATCATTTAACTGTAATACTTTTCCAGTAACAGCATTTAACTCACCAGTCTTAACTACAGTGCCAGCTGCATTTTTCACTGTGTAACTAATACTGCGTGATGAAGTTAAAGATAGAGTACTTTCAAAAGAAATTGCAACTGTACTGACTGAGTTTTCAGCTATTGCAAATTTAGCATCGATAATACGTTGAGCCAGACCAATATCTAAAATTGTATCATTTACAATAGTTTCTGATTTATTTTGCATTACAATTTCAGATTCTTCAAAATCATCTTGAGCAACAGCTAAATCAATTTTAATCGTTAACGTTTCGAGTGAACTATTTCCATTCTGATCTTTAATGACATAAGTAAATGTCTCGATTTCACCATATGGTAAGCTTGTGCCTTCACTAGGTTTATTTACGAAGTATTGGTAAGTTCCGTCCTTATTGAGAATTAATTTACCATACACACCTTGAAGTTCTGTTTCTTCAACAAGCTGAGTATTACCAGCAATAATGATTTCTGACCCATTAGCTAATTCAATCTGACCTGAAGTTTGACCGACAAAATCATTGTCTGTTTTAACAGTCGAATAATCATAAAGTGTGTCTTTATTAACATATAGACCAGATCCACCAAGTACATTAAGTCCTGTTGGAACAGTCACTGCATAATAGTCACCCTCTGTAAATTTAAGTGTAACTTCATCAGATTTACCACCTAAAATTACTGTGTACCAGTTATTTATGCTGTGAACTTGGACATATTCATTGGTATCAGCATTGAACTTATAAATAAATAAAGAGTATGAAGTTAAACTTACACCGCCGCCATCGCCTTGGAAAGTCATTTCACGAACATTATTTTCATTCACTGTGAAATTCATGAACGAAGATAAATCAACTGCACCAGCTTTAATAACTGGATCTAACAAACTTACATCTAACACTTTAACATTTGTTAATTTAGGCACTTCACCAGTGATATCTTTAATTTCAGGAAGTGGATTGATGATAACAGTGTCGTTGATTTCTGATTGTTTTACCTCAACAACTTTATTATCAATCGATATATTAAGCTTTGCAGAAGCTGTATTACCTAGTTCTGTTTTAACGTAATAGGTAAACTCATCTACTTGCCCGAATGGACCTTTAAAGTCTTCATTAATCTCGTAACGATAGCTTCCGTCTTGATTAATAAATAACGTACCAAATTTACCTTCGATCGCGGTTTCAGAATTACTATTCAACGTAATTGCTGCATTAGAACCAGCCATAACTGACTCTACAATCGTACCAGTTGGCAGTACATCCTGACCATCAACAGCATCTGCATCTGTGATTACATTACCAGTTGCTTCGCCATCGACTGACACAACTTCATTATAATCCAGAATAATGTCATTCAATACCTTCAATGTATAACCACTTAATACTGTTATCCCAACAGAAGGTGTTAAGAATACAATATATTTACCTTCAGGAAGGCTCACGTTCAATTCTTCAGAAACACCAGCCAGTAAATAAGCTTTCAACCATTGTTTCTCAGTCATGTACTCTTTGTATTGACCAGTTTCTTCATCAAATTGATAAATTTTAAGATCGTACATCGAGACGATCGAAACACCACCTGATTGTGATTTCAATGTTAAGTTGCGAACTGTCCCATCAGCAACATCAACTGTTAATGAATTTTGAAGAACTTCTGTTAAAACATTAGCTTCGAGCACTGCACCCAAGCCAACACTTGCTACCGCAAATGCAGTTTTATCTTCAAGTTGTTGTTCTGCTGAAGGTAATTTAGTAGTCGGGTTAATCACTTCAGGAATGAAATTAACTGAGTTATCCGCTGGAAGTACTATTTCTTGAAGATCATCGACAATACCATTGTTATCTAAATCGTTCACTGCCGGTACTGCTGTATCCAGAGCATCTAAACGAGCATCTAGATCATCTTTAGCTGCTGATGCAGGTAATGCATCAACCAAGCCTTGTGCTGTACCTTTCAACGCATTCAATTCTTCTTTGATCGCTTGTAATTCAGCTTGAGTTGTTGGGCTGATTACACCATTTTCAGCTGCAATTGCCTCTACCAATTCATCATGCTTAGCTTCTGCAGTTTGAACCGCTTGTGTTGCTGCTGCAATCGCAGCATCAACATCATCAGCAATACCATTGCTATCTGTATCGTTCACTGCAGGTACAACTGTATCTAGAGCATCTAAACGAGCATCTAGATCATCTTTAGCTGCTGATGCAGGTAATGCATCAACCAAGCCTTGTGCTGTACCTTTCAATGCATCTAATTGATCTTTGATCGCTTGTAATTGAGCTT
>NZ_FOBK01000002.1:0-11019 GCF_900109815.1 Acinetobacter sp. DSM 11652 | reverse complement strand
CGTTGCTGGACTGATTACACCATTTTTAGCAGCAATTGCCTCTACCAATTCATCATGCTTAGCTTCTGCAGTTTGAACCGCTTGTGTTGCTGCTGAAAAATCTAAATTAGTAAGATTATCCACAGCATTATTTAGTTCATCACGAGCATTATTTACATCATCAATGCTTGGCTTGTCACCAATATTGTTATTAAAGTCATCTACAAGCTTTTGAGCTTCTTCAATTTCTTTTTCTAATTCTGATCTAGTTTCATCAGTATATGGATCATTTGGATCTTCATTTTCCAACTTATCCTTTGCATTTTCCAAATCAGCTTCAAGATTATTAATTGCTTCTTCTAATTTAGCAGCATCTTTAGCTTCTTGATCTTTTAAAGCATCTTCAACAATAGAAATTAAATCATCAGCCGTCTGGTCAAGTAATTCTTGACTTGATTCTGGGTCTTTTAAAACAGCTTCTGCATCATTAATAGCATTTTCAACTCGCTGTTTTTCATCACCATCCAATTGATTTAATGAATTTTTAGCATCATTGATTGCATCAACTAATTTGCTGAGATCTTTGGAAGGTTGTTTTGTGTCACTTGATCCATTAGCAGCATCAAATACAGCAACGCCAACTCCAACTGCACCTAGTGCAAGTGAACCACCAGCCAACCAATTATTTAAGATTGTAGCGCCAGTTCCAGCACCACCTTCTAGTAACGCTTCTATGCTTTCTAAAGGGTTGTATTCTACATTTTTGAAATCAAGAACAAACATCTCACTATTTTGGTTACGGAAAACTAAATCAGATGTTTCATAATTGAAGTTTTCTAGGGTTATTGTTTCCCCATTATTAAGTTTAATAATGACCTGATTATCATTCACAATCAGCTCTTGAACATCTTCAGGAGCCACGTCGATCATTACAACTGAGTCTTCAACAATTTTAATTATCTTGCTTTCTGAAGTGATCGTATTATTCAAGGTTTTTTTTGAGATAATCTGAGTTTGCATATACAAAATACCCATAGATTTAAAGAAATTTTACTTGATAGCATTAAACGATCATTTAGTTTTCTAATCAAGATTTTTTTAGATTAAAAATCATATATTTCAATATATTGTGATTTACATCACACTATTTTTTAATAAAATTGATTTTATTTTATACAGCAACTAAATGATCTTAATTATACTGCTATTTACAAATTCAATACGTTGATTACTTATTGTTCATCATTTTTCTTGCTTTTAATTTTCATTATTTAATATCAGAAACACAAATTTTTTTTTGAAAAAAGCAATGGTATAATCTCAAAAAAATGAATAATTTTTATGAAATATTTTTCTTGCGCGCAGTGCAATCGGCAAATCTTTTTTATGAATTCTACATGTACTCATTGTGGAATTAATTTAGGATATGTTGTAGAAGAAAGAGAAATGGGAAGTTTCCATAAACATACTAGTCAGTTGTGGAAATCTATTAATCCCAAATTCAAAAATAAACTCTATAAACCCTGTTTTAATTATTTGCATCATCATGTATGCAATTGGATGATTCCTGCAGAAAGTTCTGATATTTACTGTGACTCTTGCAAACTAACCTCTATTATTCCAAATTTAAATAATCCTGATCACACCATCTATTGGAGCAGATTAGAGCATGCGAAGCGTCGTTTCCTTTATATGATGCAACAACTAAATATCATGCCGAGACCAAAAAAAAATGATCATGATCAATTTGGACTTAGATTTAATTTTTTGATGCCCGAACCAGATCTTCCTGTTTTAACTGGGCATGCTCAAGGTACAATTACATTAAATGCAAGCGAAGCAGACGTCGTATACCGCGAAACAACCCGAATAAAAATGGGTGAAAACTATCGAACCCTACTCGGTCATTTTCGCCACGAAAGCGGGCATTACTATTTCGATCTCATTCAAGAGCTTCGACCAGATCTCATTGATGCGTTCAGAGTAATGTTTGGAGATGAACGACAAGATTATGCTGAGGCTTTAAAGCGACATTATCACGAAGGTCCACCCATAGACTGGCAGAAAAAATTTATTAGTTCCTATGCAAGTGCTCACCCATGGGAAGATTGGGCAGAGACTTGGGCACATTATTTACATATGATGGATACCTTAGAAACAGCATACTATGCGGGTCTGAGTGTTCAATCTAAACGTGCTGATCTCCCAAGTATGACGATCGAAGAAAATCCGATTGGTGCTAAAAACTTTGAAACTGTTTTACAAAACTGGTTAACCATCACTTTTAACTTAAATGCACTTAATCGCAGTATGGGTTTAGATGATGCATACCCATTTACGCTATCAGATAAAGTCTTAGACAAGCTCAGATTTATTCATCACAAACTATTAGAAATTTCATTTCAAAAATAAATATTTTTGCTTTATCAAAGGTTGAAGTTACTTATTATTTAAATACAATCTTCACCAAGTCTTATTGGATGTATGTAAATGAAAATAAACGAACAGATTGTACTTGTTACAGGTGGAGCACGAGGCCTTGGATTGGCAATTACCAAGGCATTATTGCGCGAAGGTGCTCGTGTCGTCGTTAATTATCATAGTAGTCATGAGTCCGCTCAGACATTAAAACTTTCACATCCTGATCAAGTTTTTAGTTATCAAGCAGATATTACTGATGCAGAGCAAGTTTCAGAAATGATTAACGCTGCCAAACTGCATTTTGGTGAAGCTATACATTCAATTGTGAATAATGCACTCGTTAGATTTAAATTTAACGGGGATGCAAGACCAAATATTTCACAAATACAGTGGAATGATATGCACACTCAGTTTGAGGGTGCTGTTAAAGCTGCCCTTAATACTACTCAAGCCGCTTTAGCCGACATGAAAGCTAATCGATTCGGTCGAATTGTGAATATAGGAACAAACTTGGTGCAAAATCCTGTTGTGCCATATCATGACTATACTACTGCAAAATCTGCCCTTCTCGCATTGACGAGAACATGTGCTCATGAATTAGGTGAGTTTGGAATTAATGTCAATATGTTGTCTGGTGGATTACTTCAACAAACTGATGCAAGTAAAAGCACGCCACAGGAAGTTTTTGATTATATTGCTTCCGCTACCCCCTTGCGTAAAGTAGTCACTCCTGATGAGTTTGCTTCAGCCATTTTAATGTTTTTGTCACCGTACTCCAAAGCTGTCACTGGTCAAAATTTAATAGTGGATGGCGGTTTAGTTAAAAATTAATAACGATGCTTAGAGCTTAGGCTATTTTTTATTTAAGGAATAGCCTACCTATATAACCCCAATCGCTTGCTCATAGAGTATTTATGAGTGTTATTTTACAAGGATTTCATGAAACATATGTCTAAGCCATTGATGGCTGGTCTTATGATGACAGGACATATGCCAGTATTGTTTAACACCATATGTCGGGAAAGCAATAGGTGCATCAAAGATTTTTAAATTGCCTCGTGATAATAAAACTTCACTTAGATAGTAAGGCACTGTAGCAATCGCATCAGTTTCTTGAACAACAAGACCAACACCAAGATAACTTGGTAATCGCATTAAAATATTTCTTTTAAGTTCAAGGTTTAACAGCTCATTTTCAATATGGTAATGCCCCATTCCCGCATCAATATCAATGTGTGATTCTGCCAAATACTGCTCTTTGCTGATTGAATCTCCCGTTAAACGAGGGTGATCTTTTGCTGCAATTACAACATAATATTGCTCGAATAGTTTTTGTTGATAAAAGCCATTTTCCAAATGAGGCAGAAATCCTAATGCAAGATCAATTTCACCATTTGCCATTTGATAACTTGTTTCAGAAGTTATTGGACGCACATTTAATCTGACATGAGATGCTTTTGCTTTTAGATATTGGGAAATCTTAGGCAGTAATACTAAATGCGAAACATCAGTCATCGCCAAGGTGAATTGTTGATCTGATATAGCTTCATCAAAATCGATCGTAAAATTATTAATCGCTTCAACTTTACTTAATGCTTCACTGACCAATGGGAATAATTGCTTTGATAATTCCGTCGGGATCATTTCATTCCCAATTCTTAAAAAAAGCGGATCGTTATAATGTTGTCGAATTTTATTAAGAATATTACTTACAGCAGGTTGACTCATCTGCAATTGTTCAGCAGCAACCGAGACACTTTTAAATTTGTAAACATGAAAAAAAATACTGAGTAATTTGCAATCTAATTCGTACACGAAACGCGCCTTCTCCTAGTAGATGAGAATGTAAAGTAAAACAAGATCTCATAGTACTTTTATATTTTTATTTTTTCTAGGATCTATTCTGACATTCTCAAAAACCATCCCATAAAAAAAGAGCGAAAAATCGCTCTTTTTATCATCATTCAAGCTGGAATCATTTAGAAATTATAAATTGCTACAGCACTTACACGATTATCCTCACCTGTGTTAGAACCATTTGGTGCAGATACTACAGCTTTACGCTCACCATACACATATTCCAACCCAAGGCTAATCGGTTTGATCGGACTATAGAATGCATTGACCCAACCTTGCCAAAGCTCCTTATTGATCTCTGTCAGATTTACTGCACCACCTCGATAAGCATTTGTCACATCTTGATTCATATAACCAAAACCAACAGTTCCACGCCATTGAGGATTAAATTGCTGCGTTAGACCTATTGTAATCGAGTCAAATTCATTCTCATCTAAAATTTCACCAGATGAGCTACGGCTGATACCAGGATTCGTCCATGAAACGAAACTGCTATCTCCTTTTACATGATAGTAGTCAGCTTTCAGTGTAGTTGAAGGAGCTAACTTATATTGCATACCAAGTCCTACGCCCCATGCAACGACTTCATCAACTTCTGTTTTCTTTTCATTGACCATAGTACGTAAACTGAGTTTAGCATCATCATTTAATTGATGATTCAATCGCGCTGTGACTGCAGGTGTACGCATTTTAGATAAGCCATCTTTTGGATCTTCTGCTGCAAGGACCAAGCCTGTTGCAGGTGCTAAACTCATACTATAACGAACTTGAGGTGTACGTTTTACAGCACCACCCACATAACCTAAGGCATCAATCGTTTCAGGCATATAGTCTGGCACAGCAAAGTTAGACCAAGTTTGACCAATTAACCATTTATCGTAATTCATATAAGCATGACGTATACGAAGATTATCTAATCCAGCTCCACCCAAAAAGTCGACTTCAACTTTACCTGAAACTTTTTTATCATTGATTTGACTATGAATATCCAAACCTAAACGTGTTGCTGATAGAGTCGACTTCAGTTGATCACTTGCTTCACTTTGTCCCGCTAAAGGAACTTTATTAATATTATTATATAGGCGATCTGCCGCACTACCTTCGGCTTGATATGAGGCATCTAGACGAACATTACCATAAAAATTAAAAGTGGTATCTTTACCAACATTTAGTTTTGGTTGGGGTTTAACAGATTCTGTTTTTAATGTCTCAATCGATTTTGTCTGTACAACAGCATTCTTCTGTTGTTGTTCCATCATTGATTTAAGTACTTCAATTTCTTGACGTAGTTGCTCTATTTCAGACTGTTGTGTGCTTTGTGCAAATGTTGCAGTAGAGGTTAAAACAGCTAATGAGATTAAACTTAAAGTAAAAGGTTTGTTTGAAAAGATCATCCTAATCTCTCTTATCCTATAAAATGGTTTAAAAGTCTAAATAACAGCCACCTTCTGGCAGCTGTCTTATTTATAAAGAATTTTTACTGTGCTTGTTCTACGACTTTAGAAGAGTGCACCGGTTCTTCCTGAGCAATTTTTCCATCTACTGAATTTTTCAGATTCACCATAAAAATTGCTAAGGCTGCAATCACACCAGGAATTGCGATGACCAAGAAATTCATTTGGTGCGGAAGTTCCATGGTTAACAAAGCACCAGTGAGTACTGGACCTACGATTGCACCAATTCGACCAATACCAGATGCCCACCCCATACCAGTTGAACGAACTGTCGACGGATAATATTGTGCGACGAATGTATAAAGTAGAATTTGTGAGCCAATCGTTGCAGCGCCCGCGATTGCAATTAGCGTATACAACACGATTTGTGGACTATTAAAGCCGAGAAGGATAAGTGCAAGTGCACCGCACACGAACATAATTGTGAGTACTTTTTTGATGTGGAAACGATCTGCAAGATATCCACCACCGATTGCACCCACCATACCACCGATATTTAATGCAAATAGGAAGATCATACTTGCACCAAGCGAGTAACCCGCTTGAATCATCAGTTTTGGCAACCAGCTTCCTAAAGCATAAACCATGAGTAAACACATAAAGAATGCAACCCAGAACATGAAAGTACTGAAGGTACGACCTTGCTGGAATAATGCTTTTAAAGGAGCTTCATCACCTGCTGTGACTTCATCTAATACAAATTGAGTGTCAGCAGTAATATTTTTTTCAGGTGCGATTTTCTTCACATTAATTCGCACTTGCTCGGTTTGGTTTTTGTTGGTCAGGTACATCAAAGATTCTGGTAGGAATTTCCAAATCAACGGCAATGCGATTAAAGGCAATGCAGCGATATAGAACATAATTTTCCAGCCATATTGTGGAACTAACCAAGCACCTAATAATGCTGACGTCATACCACCAATTGCATATCCACTGAACATAAGGGCAACTAAAGTACTTCTAATTCGCTTAGGTGCATATTCAGTCATTAAAGCAACAACGTTAGGCATCACACCGCCAATACCCAGACCAGCAAGAAAGCGTAAAATACCAAATTCAGTTGGATTCGATGCAAATGCCCCCAAAAATGTAAATCCACTGAAGATTGCCACACAAATCATAATGGTTTTTTTACGACCAAGCTTATCTGATAATGTACCAAATGACATAGCACCGAACATCATCCCGAATAAAGCTGTGCTTGCTAACAATCCAGCTTGTACTGAAGTTAATGCCCATTCCTGCATTAATAAAGGTAATGCAACTCCATAAATAACAAGATCATAACCATCAAAGATAATAATCAATAAGCACCAAAACAATACACCCCAATGAAATGGTGTGAACTTAGCATCATCAATCACACGATTGATATTTAATTTGTTTGCTTCCAAGGTTGCGCCTCCTGCAAATAAACTCTCCAAAAATATGACGCAACATTGACTTAAAGCTGAAAAAATGTCCAAAACCGAATATATCTATATATATACCTTCAAGGTCTGAATAATCTCGAGGGCTTATTTCTAGTATGATTGAATGAAAATTAGACGAATAATTACTTTTAAAAAAAAATTCTTTGAGAATTTCTAATTTGAATTTTTTATTGCAACCTACTTTTTCTTCAAAGTTAAAATTATTTGTTTGAAATTTATCAAAAAAATTAAGCCCCTTTTCGGGGCATAAGCTAAAGTCGTAGTTATTTTGAGTATTTAAGATTTTTGATTGCTATTTTTTATCCAATAGCTTTAGACCTAAGTCTAATTATTGTATTAGACCCTATCTAAATTAAATTTCTATCATACTTAATTGCTTCTAAATCATACACTTGGTAAATACAATCTATTAGAGACATGATGTCCTCGCTCTCATCTAGATTACGTATCGTCATAAATACTGGACTTACTGCAGTTTCATCTAAAATAGGGATGTAAAGCAAATGGGATAGCTGAATTGATTTCGCACTTTCTGGAACAATACAAATACCTTCACCAGCTGCAACCAAACCAAGAGATAGCTGAATTTCTCGCACCAAACGTATATTTTTAGGTTCTAAATTATATTCTGCAAACAAGGCTTGGACTTGAGTTGCAAAGCTAGGGGTTGTATGGCTAGGGTATAAAAAAATATTTTCATCAGAAATATCAGATAGATAAACACCTTCTTTTTTTAAACTTAAAGGATGACTCGCATGCACTGCCATCATTAAGCGCTCTTCACGAAGCAAAATTCGCTTCAATGCTGGATCTGAAATTCTAAGCCGCCCAAATCCAACATCAATCTTCCCCTCTTTGAGTGCTTTAACTTGTTCTAACGTGGTCATTTCAACAAGTTCAATCTTTAAGTGGGGTTGCTGCTGCCTATATAAATATACAATTTTAGAAAGCAGCCCATAAAGCAGTGACCCGACAAACCCCATTGTTACTGTACGTTCAACTAGACCTATACGCTTTGTCATAGACTTAACTTCTTCAGCATTGGCAAGTAATTTCACTGCGTGCTGATAAAAGAAATAACCGGCTTGTGTTGTTTTTAATGGACGGCTACCTCGCTCAAATAAAGCAATGCCAAGCTCTGATTCCAAATTTTGAATTTGTCTACTTAATGGTGGCTGCGCAATAAATAACTTTTCGGCTGCTTTTGTAAAACTTTGTTCTTCTACCACTGCGACAAAATATCGTAGATGTCTAAGCTCCATGACTTCCATACCTTTTAAATATATTAAAATGCAAAAATGATCTTCGACTCTATTTTTGCATTCTTTTAAGGTATACCACATGAAATACACAATGCAAGAATGCGTAGAGTGGAAATGATTACATCAGTTGAAACCTTGCTCGTTGAAATCCCGACGATCCGCCCACACAAGATGGCGGTCGCAACGATGCAAACTCAAACCTTAGTCCTCATTAAAATCGAAACTTCGGATGGTTTCATTGGTTGGGGCGAAGCAACCACCATCGGTGGCTTAGGCTATGGTGAAGAAAGCCCTGAAAGTATCAAAACCAATATCGATACTTATTTTGCTCCACTACTCAAAACTTTTACTGATCTCAACGTTGCTCAAATTATGCAAGTGTTGAAGAAGAATATTAATGGCAACCGTTTTGCAAAATGTGCCATTCAAACTGCTTTACTCGATATTCAAGCTCAACGTTTAGGCTTGCCGCTGTCTGAAGTGCTAGGTGGCCGTCTGCGTGACAGCGTCCCTGTGCTTTGGGTGTTGGCTTCTGGTGATACGGATAAAGATATCGCTGAAGCGAAAAAGATGATCGAAGCTAAGCGTCATAACTTCTTTAAATTAAAAATTGGTTCTCGTGCTGTAGAAGCAGATGTTGAGCATGTTCTCACCATCAAAAAAGCGTTAGGTGCTGATATTTCTATCCGTGTCGATGTGAACCGTGCTTGGTCTGAGTTAGAAGCGATCAAAGGTATTCAGCTTCTGCAAGATGGTGGTGTGGATCTAATTGAACAGCCATGTGCGATTGACAATATTGATGCCATGGAGCGTTTAACTCGTCGTTTTGATATTGCCATTATGGCGGATGAGTCATTGATGGGTCCAAGTACAGCTTATCGTTTAGCGAAGCGTAATGCTGCTTCTGTGTTTGCTGTAAAAGTTGCTCAGTCTGGTGGCCTACTCGAAGGTCGTGATGTAGCAACCATTGCAAACCTCGCTGGTGTAGATCTGTATGGTGGCACGATGCTTGAAGGTTCTGTTGGCACCATCGCTTCTGCACATTTGTTCTCGACCTTTGAGAATTTGGCATATGGCACTGAATTGTTTGGTCCATTGCTGTTAACTGACGAAATTTTAAAGACCCCGCTTCAATATCGTGATTTCGAATTACATCTGCCTCAAGGCAATGGTTTAGGTATTGAGTTGGATTTAGACAAGATTGACAACCTTCGCCGCAAATAAGCGACGTGATACATCAGGAGTGAGACATGCTGTTTCATGTACGAATGGATGTGAACATCCCACTGGATATGCCAGTTGAAAAAGCGAATGAGATTAAAGCTGTTGAAAAGGCGTATTCGCAAGAGTTACAGCAACAAGGCAAGTGGCGTCATATCTGGCGAATCACAGGTCAGTATTCAAACATCAGTATTTTTGATGTGGAAAGCAATGAAGAGCTTCATTCAATTTTACAAGGTCTTCCGCTTTACCCATATATGAATATCGAAGTAATGGCGTTAAATCGTCACCCATCTTCTATCCGTGAAGATGATCGTTAAGTTTTAAGTGTCTTGGCTTGATTGATTCAGGCCATGACATCAATACATCCAGAGGTTTTTTAGCGTCATTTTAAACAAGGATTGTGGCAGCGAGCTCAAACACATTAGAAGTCAGCCACCACACAGCAAGCATACTTAAGGAGAAATAGTATGAACCGCGAACAAATTAATGCTTTAGTCAAAAAAATGAACGTTGATACTGCAACAGGTCCTGTTGATGAACGTGTTCAGCAAATCGTTGTACGTTTAGTATCTGACTTATTCCAAGCGATTGAAGATTTAGATTTAAGCCAATCTGAAGTTTGGAAAGGTCTTGAGTACTTTACTGATGCTGGTCAAGCAAACGAATTAGGTCTTTTGGCTGCTGGTTTAGGTCTTGAGCATTTCCTTGATTTACGTGCAGATGAGAAAGATGCTCAAGCAGGTATTACAGGTGGTACTCCACGTACAATTGAAGGTCCATTGTATGTCGCTGGTGCACCAGAATCAGTTGGTTTTGCACGTATGGATGATGGTTCTGAAGAAGGCAAAATCCCAACTTTAATTATTGAAGGTATCGTTAAAGATACTGAAGGTAACATCATTGAAGGCGCTAAGGTTGAAGTTTGGCATGCAAACAGCTTAGGTAACTACTCGTTCTTTGATAAGTCTCAATCTGACTTTAACTTACGTCGTACGATCTTCACGGATGCACAAGGTCAATATACAGCATTAACCACAATGCCTGTAGGTTATGGCTGCCCACCAGAAGGTACAACTCAGTTTGTATTAAACAAACTTGGTCGTCACGGTAACCGCCCTTCACACGTGCATTACTTCGTCACTGCGCCTGGCTACCGTAAATTAACTACGCAGTTCAACATCGAAGGTGATGAATACCTTTGGGATGACTTTGCATTTGCAACGCGTGATGGCTTAGTGGCAACTGCTGTAGATGTAACTGATGAAGCTGAAATTGCTCGTCGTGGTCTAAAAGGTGCGTTCAAACATATTCAATTTGACATTGAATTAGTGAAAGACGTTGAAGGTGCGCCTTCTACTGAAGTTGAACGCCGCCGCGCATCAGCTTAAA